>DASQID010000752.1:0-24644 GCA_035631775.1 Acidobacteriota bacterium | reverse complement strand
GGGTGAACGCCATTCCCCAGAGACCGCGCCTGTTTGCGGAATCCTATCTGATCGGCGTCGCAGATTCGGCCGCGCACGGCGGCCGCTGGATCATTTCGCTCGATGATCAGCTTGCTGCGGGGCTTGCTGAAAAGAGGCCGGATGCACTGGAAATCTGGCGGAAGCTGACGGGCGCGGCCGGCTTTTTTGCGTCAAGAAGAGGCTGGTCTGATTATGTTCCCGGCGCTGTCATTGGAATAATCTCGGATTTTTCCGGGCCAAATGAGTTCATGACCCAGGAGATCCTCAATCTAGTGGCGCGGACAAACATGCAGTACCGGATTCTCCTGAAAGATGCTGTCACGCAATCTTCCTTTGTCAGCCTCAGAGCAGTGTTGTATGCCGATGAACAGCCCCCTACGCCGGATTTGAGGAGGCAGGTTCTGGCGTTTGTCAAGGAAGGCGGAATGTTGATCACCGGCCCAAAGTGGGGAGGCCTGCCTGGCTTTGCTTCCACTGGAGAGGAGCATCTTCGCTACAGCTTGCGGGTATTGGGCAAGGGCAAAGTGGCAGTTGCCACGCCGGACTTTGAGGATCCATATCTGGTTGCGAACGATGCGGTGGTGTTGATCAGCCACCGCTACGAACTCTTGCGGTTTTGGAACGGTGGAGCCATCGGTTCTCATTTCACGCTGAATCCCGACGGTAAGCGGGCGATCCTGCAACTGCTGCTGTATGCAGAAGCTCGATTCGGCAGCATGACCGTGCGGGTTGTTGGCGGATATCATACGGCCAAGCTCTGGACTTTGGATCAACCGGCTCCACGGGAAGTCGTAGTGGAGCTCCAGAAGGATGCCGTAGAGCTTCATCTGCCCCATGTTTCTCAATATGCAGCCGTGGAGCTCGCGGCTTAGAGTAGTTTCTGTCGCGAAACTCGACGAATCGCCCATCAGGTCGGGCCCCGGAGGGGCCCAAGCAAGTAGCCGGGGGCGCAGGCCCCCGGATAGGATATTGCATAATATCAAGCCCGGCAGGGGCGAAAGGCCTTTGTAACGCCACGTGTTATCTGTCGCCCCTTCAGGGCTGTGATCTTTCTTGAAAATCCCAACCCCGGGCTGCGCTTCGCTTGCCCGGGGCTATTGGCTGGCGCCCTTCCAGGGCGCTTTCCGCTCGGCCAAGGAGTTTCGCGACAGAAACTAGACTAGACTATGTCCAACACTCACAAACTTCCGTTTACCCAAAGAGCATCCCATCTGTATGCGCATCGAAAGATGGCATCTGACAGTCTGGTCGACAAAGCGCTGGCGGCGGCTTTAGGAGCCGCTCGGTAATCCTTCCGCAACTCTCACCAAGCTTTGCGTTGTCGTGTGGGGGGCGTGCGATGCTGGGAAAAATCTTACCTTGAAGCGATGTCCCTAGTCCAAGAGATCATGTCTCAGCAATGGGGGATGCATACTTCTGGTCTGCTAACCCTACCGTTCTGGAACGGCGAAATAGCCCTTTTTGGAGCGCGCGATCAAACCGGGCCTGTTCACCCTGACCTCGACTCTGCGGAACCTGCCGTCATGAGTCCTGTTCCGGGGATAATAACCAATACTGTACTGGCTTGACAGTTCCTGTGCGACCTTTCTGAATGCGGGCCCGAGATCACGCATCTTCGAAGCGTCGAACAAGACCCCCCCACTGTACGCCGCAAGCGTCATCATGTATTCATGACCCAGATAAAATTCCGGACGGCGCCTTCCGCGCGAGCCCGGCAGGCCAGGAACCGGGATGGGTGGGAATTGCAGCCGCTCCGGCTCCACTACACGCATAATGAGTGCCGGGTCGCGCTTGTCCTGATCCCCCTCGGTGTCGAAATAAACACAGTAGATGGTCGCCTCCGTTCTCAGAGCCAGTTCCAGAGTTTCCTCCTTTGACACCGATTCGCTGTGGTTGTCGACACCATCCGAAAAGAGCACGAGCGCCTTTCGTCCGTATTCCGGTTCGAGTACATCCTGGAGGGCCAGCCAGACGGCTTCGTACAGTGCGGTCAGGCCGCCCGGTCGCGTTTCCCGGATTACCCCCGGGTTCTTTTTGTGTTCGAGGTTGAAATGCTCCAGCAATCTGACGTGATCCGCAAACGAAATGATGGCCACTGAATCGTCGGGCCTGAGCAGGTTCACGAAGCGGATGGCTTCGCCTTGAATTCGCTTCAACTGATCCTCAGTGCTGCCGCTCGTATCCAGCGCCAAGGCTACCGAAATGGGCTCGTTGACCGTGGCGAACCCGGCAATTTCCTGTGCTATGCCGTCTTCAAGTATCTTGAAATCCTCCTTTTTCAGGTCCGTAATGTACCTGCCTTCCCTGGTGGTGACCACCACGGGCAGGGATACCATCTCAACCTGAACCCGAATGGATTGGTCGCCCTGGCGTTGCGCTCCTGGATGCTCCTGGCCGGTGGCACTGCCCAAAAGAGCGCACAAGGATACAACTCCAGCTGCCGCCGGGAATTTTTTGAAGACGGACATTTGGCACCGGCCCTTTTGTTTGATAATACCTCCCCAGAGGAGAGATGAAATCCGCTTCAAAAAATCTCATTCTTGGGGGGCGCCTTTTATTGCGACAAGAGCCCTGTTATTCAGGCTTCGCGCCGGCGAGTCACTGCGACCTACAGTCGGTCGTGCTGGACTTGCCCATTGGAGGGAATCATGAAGGCTGTGCGGCTTGTTCATCCCGGGCAACCCTTAAGGATGCAGGATCTTCCTGTGCCGGACGTTGGATCGAGAGACGTGCTGATACGGGTCAAGGCGGCAGGCATCTGCCACTCGGATGCACACTACCGCGCGGGGATCTCCGCCGTGCGTCCCTTGCCGAGGACACTGGGCCACGAGATCGCGGGTGTTGTCGAAAAATGCGGAACAGATGTCGTTCGCCTACATCCCGGTAATCGCGTCTGTGTCCACTATATGGCTACCTGTGGCGATTGCGAGTACTGCAATCGGGGCGTTGAGCAGTTTTGCACCTCCGGAAAGATGATCGGCAAACACCGGGACGGAGGCTATGCCGAGTACATCTGCGTTCCGGCACGCTGCGCGTTCACGCTTCCGTCCGAGATTCCCTGGGAACACGGAGCCATCCTGATGTGCTCCTCGGCAACCTCCTTGCACGCACTCAACAAGGCTCGCCTCAGAGCAGGAGAGACGGTGGCCGTCTTCGGCGCAGGCGGACTCGGGATGTCTGCCATACAGTTGGCGCGGGCATTCGGTGCTCGGCAAGTCTTTGCAGTCGACATCCAGGAGAGCAAGCTCGAAATGGCGCAGCGTCTGGGCGCCGTGCCGATCAACTCGACGGCAGAAGATCCCGTCGAGGAGCTGCGGGACAGGACCGGCGGCCGAGGTGTGGATGTCGCACTCGAATTGATTGGCCTGCCTCAAGTGATGAGGCAGGCCGTCCGTTCCCTGTCGGTCCTCGGACGTCTCTCGATTGCGGGAATTACCGACCAATCCTTTGATTTCGCCCCTTACGAAGACCTTCTGGGCAGGGAGGCTGAGATCATCGGCGTTTCGGATCACCTTGCACAGGAGATCCCGCAGCTCATTGATTTCGTACTTACTGGCGGGCTGCGACTTTCCGACGTTGTCACCCAGACTGTCTCGCTTGATGCCGATGAGGTCAACGCCGTGTTGAACGACCTTGAGAATTTCCGAGGCAACATCCGCGCGGTGATCACGCCCCAGGGCTGAGACCTCCTTCTGATCTTTGCGCCTTGGCGTCTTAGCGGTGGGTTTTTTCAAAAGCCACCGCTAAGACGCCAAGGCGCGAAGGGTCCCGTTCAGCCGTTCTGGTGCGACCATGCTACTCCCCTGACGCGACGATTTATGATCTCTGCGTGCCGTCCGCCCTGCCGGTTATGCTCGCGACTTGCAGGTTGTGAGGGAATTGCCTATAGTCAAGGCACCATGCCATTCGAAAGCCGCCAGTACCGGAATCCGCCCCTGATCGTGCCGTCGAGTGCAGACAGATGAATCCGTCGCCCCCTGAACTCCGGCGGGCGATCGGGCTCGTTCAAGCCACAGCCATGGTTGTTGGAATCATGATCGGCGCCTCCATATTTGTGCAGCCGTCGGAGATCACGGGCAGGGTACCTTCCGTGCCGGGCGTATTTGCCGTCTGGCTGGTCAGCGGCCTGCTGACCTTCATCGGTGCACTGGTGTGTGCGGAATTGGCCTCGACATTCGTGCGATCCGGTGGGGTGTACATTTATCTCCGCGAAGCATATTCGCCCGCCGTCGGATTCCTCTGGGGCTGGGCCATGTTCTGGAGCATCCATTCCGGCATAATTGCGGCCGTGTCGGTCATCTTTGCGCGCTACGCCTCCTATTTCCTCCCCATGAGCGACATTTCGACGAAAGGCCTGGCGGTCGCTGCCATCCTGGTGCTCTCGGCAGTCAATTACATCGGTGTGAAGCAGGGCAGCGCGTTTCAGACTCTTCTCACCATCGGAAAAGCCACCGCTATCCTTTTCATTGTCGTCCTGGGTTTCGGCCTCGGTGCCGGCATTCCCCGGCATTTTGCTGCCGGGGAGGTTGCCGATCATCGGGTTACAGGAAGTAATTTTCTGCTTGCCCTGGTTGCCGGCCTGTTTGCCTTCGGCGGCTGGCACATGGTCACATATAACTCCGAGGAGACGGTAAACCCGCGGAAAACAATTCCCCGCGCATTGATGCTCGGCACACTCATTGTCACCGCATGCTATCTCGCGACAAACACCGTCTACATGTATGTGCTGCCACTCGGGACGGTGGCGGCGTCCACCCGCATCGCGGCCGATGTCGCCGACGCGCTCATGGGATACGGCGGGGGCGCGTTCATGTCGGGCGTCGTGATGTTTTCAACTCTCGGTTGCGTGAGCGGCCTGATCCTGTGCGGACCAAGGGTTTACTATGCAATGGCGCGCGATGGCCTGTTGTTTCGCTGGATCGGCGCGGTACACCCGCGCTTTGGTACGCCGCACAATGCCATAATCCTTCAAGCCCTCTGGTCCTCACTGCTAGTCCTGACCGGAACCTATCGCGCACTTTTCAGCCGGGTCGTTTACACTGAATGGATCTTTTTTGCCCTGATGACCGTCGGCTTGTTCGTGCTTCGCCGACGGAAAGGAATTACTCGTGACTATCGAATGTGGGGTTACCCGGTCATTCCGGCCCTCTTCGTTTTTTCATCCTTGGGGATAGTTGCAAATCAGATCATTTCCAGCCCAAGAGAAAGCACATTCGGGCTGTCACTCGTTCTGCTTGGCCTTCCCGTCTACTACCTGCGGGCAAGAAAGGCAAAGGAGATGAGGTATGCGGGTCATTGATTTTCACAACCACTTCTACCCGCCGGAATATATCGAAGCGATCAGGGACGGACCGAGCAATGTCAAGGTCACGGTGGATTCCGATCATAACCCGCTTCTGCACTATCCGGGGGATTACAACATTCTAGTGCCCGCACACAGGGACATTGATTTTCGGGCGAATGTCCTGGAGGCGGCAGGCATAGACAAGCAGATCCTGACTTTCACCACTCCGGGCGTACACATTGAATCGCCGGCACGTTCAGTGAAGCTGGCCAGGATCGTCAATGACAGGTATGCCGAGATCATGAGGAGGCGGAGCAACCGGTTCTCGGCGTTGGCGACGCTCCCTCTGAACGACCCTGCGGCTTCGGTCGCTGAGTTGGACCGCGTGTCCAACGGTCTGGGATTCCGGGGAGCGATGCTCTTCAGCAACGTGAATGGTGTTGCCCTGAGTGATCCGCGCTTTTGGCCTCTTTATGAAAAGGCGGACGGGTTCAGGACGGTGTTTTTCATTCATCCGACCACGCCTGTGGGCGTTGAAGCAATGACCGAGTACTGGCTCATGCCCTTGATCGGATTCCCATACGATACGACACTTGCCGCGGCTAAACTCGTCTTCAGCGGTGTGATAGAGAAGTTTCCCGGAATCACCTGGGTTCTCGCACATCTGGGGGGAGCAATTCCTTACCTTGCCGAGAGGCTCGATCGAGGATATTTCGCATTCAGCGAGTGCAGACAGAACATAAGCAGACCGCCGAGCGAATATCTAAAGCGGATTTATCTCGATACGGTTAATTTTGATTCCGGAGCCTTGCGCCTCGCCATCGACTTCGCCGGCGCCGACCATCTGGTGGCCGGCAGCGATTATCCTCATCAGATTGGCAGCCTGGAGAAGATGGTTGCCAGTATTAAGGATCTAGGGATCTCTCAAAAGGAGAAACAGGACATTCTTGGGGAAAATGCAGCCCGACTTCTCGGTCTTTGATGCCTGTCTTTACATCTTCGGGTCTCCCGTGAGAAGGGCTCGGTACTGACAAGCGCCACAAATGACGAATGACAAATTACGAATGACGAATAAACGCAACCTGCACGGTGCTCGTCGTTCGTAATTCGTCATTTCGGCGTGTTACGCTATTGCTGGATCAGGGAGATTTAAGAGGGCATTGGCATTGGGATGAGCATAACCCCGGAAGGATTGGATGCAGTCGGAGGATCCCGTCCGAAAGGACCACAGTCCTGACTCTGCACGAGAAATATCAGCGCTCAGAGCCGATTGCGATGCTTACTGCGTATGACTATCCGACTGCGTTGGCCCTGGATGAAGCCGGGATTGACGCGATCCTGGTGGGCGATTCGCTGGCAATGGTCGTGCTTGGCCTCCCTGACACGCTTGCAGTAACTATGGAAGAGATGCTCCATCACGCTCGCGCCGTCAGCCGAGGTGCTAGGCGAGCGCTCCTCATTGGAGATATGCACTTTCTGAGCTATCAGGCGGATCATGCCGAGGCTGTCCGCAACGCCGGGCGTTTTCTCAAGGAAGGGGGTATGAATGCGGTCAAGTTGGAAGGCGGCGGCGCGACGGCGCAGGCCGTGCGCTGGATCCGCCGGAGGCGGCGACCGGGGGGTCTGATGACCCCCCGCACATGACTACATACTGCACCAAAATGTGATCTTGTTTTTGCGCGAGCCCTAATGGAGCCACCGCGAAGGGGCGAAGAAACGCCGGATTTCGTTCAGTTTTCTTTGGCGAGCCCCAAGGCGCGAATGCGTTTGTGCAGGCGAGTTCGCTCGATGCCGAGCGCGCGTGCAGCCGCCGAAACGTTGCCACCTGCCTCCTCCAATGCTTGACGGATGAGGCCGCGCTCTGCCTCAGCCCGAGTCTCCTCGAGAGTTGAATGCGCCGTCGTTGCTTGCGGAAGCCGAATCTCGAGCGGGATTGACTCCACGCTGATTGAATCGATTTCGGAAAGGATGGCCATGCGTTCGACGACATTCCGCAATTCGCGCACATTCCCCGGCCAACGGTAGTCGCGCAGGCAATCATATACCTCCGGCTCGATGTGCTTGGGTTTGAAATTGTTGCGGCTGCAGAAATCCTGCAGAAAATACTCGGCTAGCGGGCGGATGTCCTCGGGGCGTTCGCGCAGCGGCGGCACCCGGATCGGGACGACGCTCAATCGGTAGTAAAGGTCTTCGCGAAATTTCTTCTGCTCCACCAATGCGGCAAGGTTCTGGTTGGTCGCGGAAATGATGCGCACGGCCACGTGAAGGGTCACCTCTCCGCCGACACGCTGGAATTCCCCCTCTTGCAGAACTCTTAACAGCTTGGCCTGGGAGGTCTCGTGCAGATCCCCCACCTCATCGAGGAAGATCGTGCCTCCGTCGGCCAACTCGAACTTGCCGCGCCGATTGGAGGTCGCGCCGGTGAATGAGCCTTTCTCGTGGCCAAACAGCTCACTCTCCAATAACTCTACCGGGATAGCAGCGCAGTTGACCTTGATGAAGGGGCCGGAGGCGAATGGACTCTGGCGGTGAAGGTGCGCGGCGATTAGTTCCTTGCCGGTGCCGGACTCCCCCACCAACAGCACACGGGCGTCAGAGCGCGCGACCTGGCCTGCCTGTTCCACCACGCGCAGAAAGGCGGCGCTGGAGCCGACCATGCGCGGCCCATCTCCTACAAGCTCGCGCAGCCGTGCGTTTTCCTCCTGCAGAGCCGCCTGCTCCAGGGCATTTTTCAGAACCAGCAGCAGCCGATCGCGACTCAACGGCTTCTCAAGGAAGTCGAACGCCCCCGCCCGTGTGGCGGCCACGGCATCGGCAATCGTGCCGTGCCCGGAAATCATGATGATGGGAGCCTGGTTGTCCATCCGGCGGAGAGTGTGCAGCAGATCAATCCCGTTTCCGTCCGGCAGGCGAACATCGAGCAGATATGCAGCGGCCCGGCTGCGCAGCATCTGCGCCTGGAACTCGGAGGCAGTGCGGCAGATCATGACATCATACCCGGCTCCCTCCAGCACCATCCGCAGGGATGCAGCGACATTTGGTTCGTCATCGACGACAAACACTCTCTTCGTGGACACGTCCTCACCAAAGGGAGTCAGGCCTTGGAAATTTCATTTTGCCCCGGAATCTCCTAGCCGGCGGGGTGCTGTGTCGGCAAAGTGATATTTTCAAGATCTGACACCAGAAGTTGCGAGCGGCAGAAGCAGGCGGAAGCCGGCGCCGCCCAACAGACCCTCAATCGCCTCGAGGTCCCCTCCGGCCTGTAACGCGTTCTTGCGGGAGATGGAAAGACCCAGTCCCATGCCGTGTTTTTTGAAGGAAATCGAGGGTTCGAATAGCGATTGGCGCGCTTCGGCGCTCAAGCCCGGACCTGAGTCATGCACTTCAACCAGCACTTTTCCCTGGGCAATCCCTGTCAGTCCCAGCACCCTCCCGCCCGGGGCCGCCGCTTCGGCCGCATTTTCCAGGAGATTGGTCAAGATCCCCTTGACCTGATCCACATCCGCCCAGGCAGCAGGAACATCGGTAATGAGCTTCACTTCGTAAGCCAGGTCCGGATGGGCCACTTGCAGGAACTGGACGCGTTCCTCCAGCAGGGCATTGAGATCGAGGGATTCGGGCCTTGCCTGAGGTTCCATGGCGAATTCGGAGAAGGCGCGCAGCCGCCGCTCCAGGCTTTCCACCTCATCTATCACTACCTGAGCCGCCTGCTCCAGGAATGGCCTCTCGGGCGCCGGCTGTCGCGCAAGGATTTCCTCAACTGTGAGCCTGATTGGGGTCAGAGAGTTTTTCAGCTCATGAGCCATCTTTCGAGCGAGCATTTGCCAGCTGGCAATCTGAGTCAGGTAGATGAGCCGATCCCTGCTTTGCTGCAGTTGGCCGGCAGTGTTGTTGAACGCCATTATCGCGCGTCCGATTTCGTCTTTTTGTCTGGATTGTATCCTCGTCTCGAGATGCCCTGCCGCCAATTGCGTCAGGCCCGCAGTCAAATTCTGGATAGGACTGCTTATGCGGTTGGCCAGAAATATCATGCTTGCCAGCGACAGGAGCCAGATTATGACGCTCAGGAGAATCAATGTGTAGGTAAAGCCGCGGCGCAAATCACGCCGCCGCAGCCCCTCCACCTGTGAACGAGCCTGGCGATATTGCCGGCTGATCTCCTCCATGCGGACGCCGTCCAGGTTCTTGCTGAAGAGCCAGACTTCCTGGCCGCGGCGCAGCATGAAATTCAAACGATCGCCATCGGGCTCCGACAACTCAAAGCGCTCCGTGTCCGGGCTGTCCCAGAACTGCTGCAGGGAGCGAGGCCAGCCTGTCCTGGCGTTTGCGGAAAAGCGCTGGGCAGCAATCCGTCCCGCGGCTGCCTCTGACTTGAGATCCTCACGAGCCTGCCTGTAATACTCGCGAGCGATCTCCTCCAGAGACCTGGACAGGCGGTCCAGGTCATCGGTGGCCGCATAGCTGAGGCTCCGTTCCAGCAACAGAGTACTTATCCACAGTATTGCCGCCAGTGGCACCAGTGTTGCAGCCAGAAAGACCAGGACAAGCTTGTTGCGAAGCCGGTTCACTATGCCTTTTCAACAGCCGCCACGAATTGCCCGAATGCCCAAATCGGTTCTGCCTCCAGGAATCCGTGGGCGAGTCTTCATTTCTTATTACCAGCAAGATCTGCGAATCGTAATGGATTTGAAAACGCCTGCCAGCGGGGCGGAGCATCACGCCCCTTTCGGCTGAGGGCATCGATCAGACCTGCCAAGGACAATCCCGGCGAGCTGTCCTCATTGCTCTCATCCACGTTCATTGTGGCCCGGCAGTCCAACTTTATCACGAAGGATCTCTCGGGGCTGAGTGCCGGGATCGGTATCTGCAGACTATCCAGGCACCAGGCCTCAGCCATCGGAGCTGTCAGGTGAGACCGGGAGCGCCCGTGGGCACCTGCCTGCACGACGGAAAATTTCTCCTCCCAGAGATCAAAGCTCAGAATAAACCGCTGCTGAGATCGCGCGATAATCTTCTGATCCGACGTCAACGTCAGCTCGAATACATAGGCTACGGAAGCGCCGTTTTGAAGTTGATCCAGTGACTTGCCCTCGAGAAAATGCAGTTGGGGGGCCGCCACATGCAGGTAATTGTCCCTCCGCTCGACACTCAGAAGCGGTGACTGGGCCCGCACTGAAAGAAATCCGGCGAAACATAGAAGTAGTCCAATTTGTCGGCATTGTCTCATGTCGTCCCCCTAATACCTGCACCCCAGCATCAGTGCCGGGACGACATGATTAAGCCTTACCGGGAAGGCCAGCGAGATGAAGGCCCCACCTTTGAACACCAAGCCAAATCCCAAGCCGTGCCTTACGTGCGCAGACTGGCCGGGATCCCAGACTGTCCCCACATCGTAAAAGATCTGGAACGGACGATAGCGATACTCCAGAGAGCCATGGGCTGCACGGGCCCCGCCCACAGGCGCCACATCGAACTTGTCCCAGCCCCGCAAGGTGAAGCTGTCCCCCATGGAAAACCGCTCGAAAAGGGGCGCCTGCCCGGTGACGAGCCCTCCTCGAAAATGGGCGCCGAACAGGTTTTTCCCTTTGGAAATTGTGTAATCGGCCGTAAAAAGGTGCCGGGTGTAAACAAAGTCGCTATCGAGAACGCGGGTGGCCGTACGCAGTCCATAGGCCGCTTTGAGGCGTTGTCTGACGCCGCTCGAGCCCTCTACGTCATGTCGAAACTGAACGTTGGCTGTTCCGGCGTAGGCCGTCTGTGTGTGGGTTACCGGATATTGTGTCTGAAATCGCTCAAAGCTGGTGCCCACGCTCAACTTCAGGTCACGCACGGGCATCAGCGACAGTGATGGCGCGAAGTCTTGGCGGGTGCGATAAACCCCCGGAACATCCGGATTTTGTGCCAGAGCAGCCTCGGTGGCCTGATTCCACATCTGGTGGTAGCTGTCGAAATCCACCCGCAGCTGTAGGAGATCCGTGCCTACCTTCCGGTTTTCATAGCGCAGACGGAAGCCGGCATTGCGCTCCAGCAGCTCGTCCGCGCTGTCGACGAGCCCAAAGGTGAAAACGTTGTGCTGGAAGTCGATGGGAATTTCAATGGCTCCGCTGAAGCCTTCCTTGGAGTGATACACGGCAGGCGGGATGGGCACCTCGAACCGTTTCCATCGGATCCTTTCCGCCTCAAAGATCAACTTCACGTGGTCGGCCTTGTCTCCACGCTTAACTTTGACCTTGACGGAGTATTCCCGTAATTCTTTGCGCAGTCTCTTGGCCAGATCGTCGGAGGCTTCCTGGTTGTATTTCTCTCCGACGAGCTTTTGCAGGTCTGCATTCAGGGCCTTGCCGATCTTGGATTCGGACACGCCTGAGATCTCCACGCTTTCCACCGCATATTTCTCGTTGACGTTTTCTTTCTCAGGCTCCTGGGAGCCAGCTTTCCTGGCCGGACAAAACAACATCAAAAGGATTGTAAACAGGAGTTTGTTTTTCATGCCCGACGACACAGCAAGTTTCGGACCAGGCTGTAAGTGCTTCATAAGAAAGCGAATTGCATTGGCGGCCAAGTGAACTAAAGTCACAGGTGTGTGAGTGTAGTTCACAGCCGGATTCCAGTTCCGGCAGAGCAGAGATTCACCGGCAATCGCGACACAACGCCGGTGAGAGAGGATACCACCAAATCAGAGATGGCGCGGGTTGCGTTGGTCCGTTTCTACCAAACCAGCGTGGGATACCCGATTTCCCAACTACACTGCCAGTTGGCCAGTCCGTGATGGCTATGATATAGGAAAGGGATCATGAACAGACGAAACTTCATCGGAGTCGCGCTAGGGACCGCCATATCGGCTGATATGGTTTTGGCATCAGTCAACCCCCGCAAACAACAGGATCCCGGTCTCCCCGTTCTTCTAGGAGGACCTATTTTCGCCCGTACAAACGATCCGGAGGAACTGGCCCTCGAGCATGTGAGGCTGGGTTACAAGGCTGCTTATTGCCCCAGAGTCGCGCTGACAGATAGGGAGCGGATTGCAGCGATCGAGGCTGCCTTTCACAGGCATGCTGTCGTCATCGCCGAGGTGGGCCGGTGGGTCAACCTGCTTGACCCTGACCCGGCGAAACGAAGTGAGAACCTAAAATTAGTGGCGGAAGGGCTCGCGCTTGCCGACGAAGTCGGCGCGCTCTGTTGCGTTGACATCGCGGGCTCCTATAATCGGGAGCGCTGGGACGGCCCGCACCCGGACAACCTGTCGGAGCGCTTCTTCGATGCGGCTGTCGAGAACGCCCGCAAGATCATCGATGCCGTTCAGCCTAGGCGTGCGCGGTTTTGCTATGAACTGATGCCCTACTCCTTGCCGAACAGTCCTGATGCCGCGCAGAAAATGCTCAGGGCTGTCGATCGCAAGTCGTATGCAGTGCATCTCGATCCATGCAATCTAGTGAACGCGCCCGAGAGGCTCTACGCCAATACCAGCCTTCTCAACGAATGCTTCGACAAGCTAGGTCCGTCGATCGTAAGTTGCCACGCAAAAGACATTGATTGGGGGCCCGAGCTGCCCGTACATATCCGAGAGGTTCGTCCGGGAACAGGACGACTTGACTACACGACATACCTGGGCAGGCTGAGCAGGCTGCCGCAACAGCCGCCTCTCATGTTGGAGCACCTTCCCAACGCCGCCGAATACGATGCGGCGCGACAATACCTTCAGGGACTGCTGAAGGGTTGAGACGCTGGAGTGTGCGTGTGGGACGTCCCCATCACTTTTTGAGTTCAATGACGAGGGCGCGAGTTTCGACGGTCCCTATGTTTTCCGTTCCATGCGTCACGGAATCACTCCATATGGTAGTACCAGCCTTGAGTTCACGCTCCTCGGTTTTGCCGTCGGGATATGTGTACTTTGTTTTGCCGCCGGACAGCGAGTAGACAATGTTGGCGCCATGCGAATGCATCGCCAGCTTCTCGCCTGGTTTCAGTACCACGCGGGTGACGCGAACACGGTCATTCTCGAGCAATACCGTGCAGTTTTTGGGGGCCACCTTCACCATATCCTGCGCCCGCAGGTGTGGAGCGGCGATAAACAATCCGATGGCGAGCAAGGGGACACGTGCGAGAACGGCTTTCGAGACTTTCATATCATTCTCCATTTTTCCTTGATGTGTTCGTACATTGCCGGGGGCTCGGAACCGTTTCCAAGCTTCGGGCTTCAATTGTGAGTTGCCGGCTTGCTTTTTCATCGATCCGCCGTGCACTGAATATGCCGCACCTCATGCAATGTCACCGGACGGCGCATGCCGCTCTTCGTCGGCCCCGGCCGGAACACACTGGCTGAGTTTGCAGGAGAATTCAGACTTCGGCGCCAGTCTTAGGCGGCGGGACAGCTGGTCCAGAATGAGGATTTCGCAAGAGTCCCATGCCTGCACACCGAGCTAGTGAAAATATAGACTAATCCTGCAGGAGAATCAAATGACGGAATTGAGCCGCCATGCTGATGAATGACTAAGGGCTGGCGCAAGAATAAATTCACATTTTGGCGCGAGCACCGTCGCGCCTGCGGCGCTCCTGGGGCGGGCAGATGCGAGGCGCCGCGACGCAGGCGATATCAGTGTGTATCGTCGAGGAGCGGCAACGAAGCAGATGCCTGCCCGCCGCCGCACCCTTTCAGGCTGCGGCCCGCGGGCCCGCTGGCTTTGTTGCTCGCTCCTCACATACCACCCGGGTATAGTTCGTCGCTCGCGGCTCTTCAGCGAGCCTGAGGGCCGGCAGCAAAGTGTAAACGTTATTCATTGACAGCCCCTTACCGTCGATAAATTCTGTTTCGCATTTCTTTGATCCGAGTTTCTGATAGAATGAGTTCAACTCTGGGTTCATACCCGTCAAAAGCACTGGAGTCTTTGAATGTACCGACTGCCCCGGCTTCTGCCTGGTAGTGTACTGTGCTTTGCATTCGTTGCTTTGACAATCACTTCTACTTCTGCGGCCCAAGCGAGTCGCTTTGTTTCTGCCTTTCCCACGGCCGCGGAGTCTCTTCCCCTTACAGACCTTGAAGTCAGATCCACCCTTAACATTCGCATCATATCGTCGAACAGCGTCTCCAAATCCAGGCTCCTGCTCTTGATCATTGATCCCACGGGGTTCTCGCCCGCAGAGATCCGGAAGCATGTCTCTGCACTTGGGCTGGCCTTATCTCATGCATCGCGGTTTTGGGAGTCAGGAAGCCAGGTCAGAGTCGGGGTGCCGGTCATGGACGGGATCTTGATGGATCCGATCAGAGATCCCGGCGGCGTGACGTCGGTTGTCGATGCCGCTCTCTCGAACTATATTACTGAGCCTTTCCTTGCTGCCGACAACAGTCTGGGCCGGACCTTGGACGTGATCGCCAACGTCGTCCACTATGCCGAAGACGGTGCGGCCTTGGACTGCCTCGTGCTCGCAAAGGACCGAAGCTTTACGGAGGAGGGATCGGAGTATCTCGAAGCCGGAATGGAACGGAAATTCCTGGAAATCGCCGCAAAGCATGGGAGCACTTTCTATGGCCTCCTGCAGGGTCACGGCGAGCTCGAGAAGATCTGCGTGTCCACCGGTGGGGTCACAGATTCCCTCGAGACGTCTCCGGAAGCAATTTTGGGCACGATCGCGGGGGCACGCGAGCGAGGTTACATCCTGGAACTCTCCAGCGTTGAAGGGATCGGCGGTCGCTATCAGTTCTCAATCGAGAGTCGCTCTTCCGATCATCCCATCGCAGTGCGCAGCCCGCATGTCTTCTGGAACCACCCTGATGGAGTTGCGGCGCCTGATTATCTCAGCATGCGTGAGTCGCTTGACTGCCTCCGTCGGGCCGAGACGGCAGAGAGGGATGGGAGTCTCACGGTGGGATTGCGGTGGCTCGAAACCGCTCAGGATAAGGATGCCTGGAATCCCATCTTGCTTTATCGGGCCGCCCGGCTTGCCTCCGACCTGAATGACCTCGAACTTGCCCGACGGTATCTCAGGCGGTCCCTCCTTTTCAATACCTGTTCCGAAGAAGCGATCGTCTTTTATTGCGACGTCATGCGCCGTCTGAGTCATCCGTCAGAAGCGTTGGGAGTGCTTGAGGCAAAAGAGGCCAGCACACATCAGGAATCTCCCGCGATTCAGCTGGAGCATGCTCGACTCCTTGTCGAAGTCGGCAGGCTCGAGGAGGCAAGACTTCTATACACGTCCTCACTGGCCGACAGGAAAGACAGGGAACAGGTTCTTGCGGAGCTTGGGCGTCTGCTCTGGCGCCTCGGAGATCAGCTTGGCGCCAGCGAGCAACTGACAGCGGCTTTGCGGCTGAGCCCCAGTAACGCAACGGCCTTGACCGGGCAGTCTGAAGTAGCTCTTGGGAGAAATGAACTGAATGCAGCCCTCGATCTCGCGCGACAGGCCGTACAGGCGGACTCTCGAAACCCGGACGCAATTGCCCAGCTGGGTATGGTCCACTCCGCATTGCGGGACTGGAAGCCTGCCGAGCAGCACCTGCTCCGGGCACTGAATCTCGCCCCGTGGCGGAAGGAGTTCATATTCGCGCTGGCAGATGTCCAATTTCAGACAGGCAGGATTTTGGATTCCACCGGCCTTCTGCGCCGGCTTGTTTCCACCGATCCCTCTGACACCGACGCACGTCGGAAGCTTAGCGACATGCTGGTGCGTGCTGGTCGACTGGCTGAAGCCGCCGCCACTCTTGAGTCCGCCGCGGAACTGAGCAAGAAAGAGGCGTCGGAGTTCTACCTCGCGGCAGCACGTCTGCGGGAGAGGAGGAGCGAATATGGGCAGGCACTGCTGGACTACCGGGCCATGCAATCCACCATGGACTCCGCGCACATTTCCGTTTCGGGCTCCTCGCTGAACCAGCACATCCTGTATCTTTCGATGGTTTTGGACGGAGCGCGAGAGCTGCCGCGACTGCCCATCGCGAAGGAGCTCGGGATCGAGGCGGCTCTTGCGGGATTGCCTGAAGCAGAAAGCGGCCCGGCGTCTGCCGCTGGAGGCCGGATCAGGAGCCTCGTTATCCCGGGCGGGCTGGATTTGTTGGCTCGCGCAATCGGTGTGGCGGCGCCCGAGGATCGTGGTCCTGAAGCACTGGTGCAGCTTTTCGCCCTCATAATCGATGCGGCGAGCAGACCACCGGGCGACGACAAAGAGCACTCTCTGAGCCGCAAAGCGATCCAGCATTTGCGAGATTTTGAAGATCTCGTGCGGCATATGAAAGCCACGCACCTCCTTCCTGAGGACTTCGACCCGATACGCGGACAGGAGCTGACATTTTCCCTCCTCGGCAATGATGAAGCGTTCTCCCGAACCGCCAGGTTCCTGGCCTTTTTCGGCATCGCATGCCGATTCGAAAGGGGTGCCGGGCGAGGCAACGTCACCATCGAGCTTCGCGGAAATGAAAAGATGACGCGGCGGCAGCAATTGCTGCAGCACCTTGGCGTGAATATCACCCGCGCCGATCAGAGAGAATTCCGCGTGACGATTCGGGATCAGGAAGTTCCGACCTTGGTGGACGTCGAACTCTGGTCCCGCCAGCTTCCAGGTGGCAGAGCCAGGACCTCACGCGGTCTTCTCGAGCAAACGCTCGCATCTCCAAAAGGGATGAAGCTCTATAACGCGCTGGCCTCATGTGCCGAATCCGTTCGCGGGGTGCTGCTGAAGGCGGCTGCCACCGAAAACCTGATGGATCTTGCAGAGGCACTCTCCATCTTCGGCCGCTATCTGGACCTCCGGGAGGGGCGGCTCATGCTGCCCGGGTCCGTCGCCGCGTGGGAATCACTCATCGGTGTGCCATTCTCGGAACCCGGTCCTGCTCTGCTTGCGCTGCTGCGGCGCGACGGTGGACGCGCGCTGATTCTCTATGCGGGACTTTCTGCTGCATCGCGAGAGGTCCAACAATATTTCACGGATTCCCCGGAGAGACTCCGGCAGCTCTATGAGTGCATTCCCGCATTTCGCTCAGGCAGGCAGGGACGCTTCAACGCATCCATGGGAACGCAGGATTTTCGCCGGATAATGCGACAATTCATCGTTCAGGACGGCAAACTTCTCGTGGCCGGAGATATGTCCGCCGCCTCGCATTTGTCGAGCGTCAAATCAACGGAATCGGCCACCTTGGGAGCGGATCTTATACTCAAGGATCTCCCTGCCATATTGGATGCCCGCCGCTCCTCCTCCTCCTCCTCTTCCAGGATCGATGCCGTTGAGTTGATCCGATATCTTCAGGCACAGCATCCTCAGCTGCTGAATGAGAAGAACATTGACTTGATCGCGACCAGTCCCGGAGAAGCTGCAACGCAACTGGACCTGATTGCGGATCTGGAACCATCGCCGGATCAGCTGGCCGATTATATCGGATATTGCCGTCACCTGGCCGTCAGCGGCGGCAAGGGATGGGAGATGAATCGAATTCGCAGCAGCCAATCTCTGTTTCACCTCATTTCGCTGATGCGGCGCGAGGGTGCCATCGCAGCAGCCCAAGCCAACACCCTCCTTGCAGATTCCCTCGCCCAGCTCAGGTCATCCGACGAGGGCGAGTATGCCTCAGCGCTTGCACATATCCTCTCGACTCGGCTTCTGGCCGCCCTGACTCCCTCAGCCGGTGCTCGTACAAACGAAGACGAGCTGATTCTGAGAGCTCTGGCCGGATCCTCGCCGGTCAGGGATTTCGTCTTCGAAGGACGACGGCTGCGCTTTGATGCCTCCCAGCTTCGGCTTCAGAACATGAAAGGAGCCATACAACAACAGAGGTTCATCCCCCTTGCCACAATCCTGGAGATTTACCGTCTCCTGGAGTCCATCAGGAGCGACGATGGCGGAACGGAGGAACTTGCGGCTTCGCTTGCAAAAAAGCTCGCGGGCATGCGTGCGGCGCAGCCGGAGTCCGAACACGGCAAAAGTTCGCGTCCCGCCATTGCCGGCATCGATCTGGCGGCCGCCGAGGGAAAATTGAAGGAACTCCAGTCATTGGGCAGGAACACCGCCGGGAGGCGGCGTCTCAGCGGAGAACTGGCCGCTGCGTTTCACCCGGAAATCGGAGTCACCCTGCTGACATACTGCTATGCATATTACGGTTCTCCCGCAATCGATGCCCTCACTTTTGACGTCAATTTTGTGCGGAAGCATGATTTTCTCGACTCGGACCTGTCCCGCTACATTTGGCGTCCGGCCCATCTGGGCGGTGAGCAAGACGCGAGCTCCTTCATCGTCGGTTCGGTAGCTGGTCTCGGTTATGTCCTGACCAGACTCGAGACCGCCTCGGCAGCATTGGGATTGAGCGAGGAAGATGCTTTGCTGCTTCCCTCCATACTGGCGGGAATGAGAGCCGTCCGCCCGGAGCTCCGGTCTGAACGTGCTCAGGAATATGTTGCCCTCGTTACTCGTCTTGGCCGAGAACTGCTGACAGTTGCGGTCCTCGACAAGAGGCTGCGCCGATGGTGTGATGGCGTTCTCGACCACATGGTCTCGCCAAAGAGACACGAGAGCGTAAGTGAGGCACTCGCCCGTCTCGATACCGGCGTTGTCCCTCGTACGCTTACCCCGTCAGAATTGTTTTTTCTCGGCCAGGGCTACCTAGGTTTGACGGAGAGCGGGGGAACGGACGTCAATCGCGAAGAAATTCGAGGACAGCCGGTCCCAGCCGGCTCCGCAGATCAGATTCCGGATGTTTCCTGCCCCATTTTGAACCGGTTGAGGAAGATAATTTCGGACGCCGAGCGGGCAGATGCGGCCAAATTCAGAGAGGAAGTGGTGCAATACGGCATTCCTCTGCACAGCAGATTGGGAATGGACGCCTTCACCTTGAGATCCCCCGAATCTTATGAGCTTCTCGAGCAGAGCCGCAAAAAAGGAGTCCTTTTCGACCGGATTTGCGACCTGAAGATCCGCCTGGCGGACCTCCACTATGCTCTGGGCCTGCCGGCATTCGTGGCGGAGGTGGAACAAGAGCTGGCATTGCGTGACATCTTGCCAAGATCGGAACACATTCAGGTTCACAGCTGGAAGCAGGTCCTCGACAGAATCAACCGGCTAGGGATCGACAGCGCCCGGAGCTGGATCGAAGAAGCACTCAACCGCGGCTGGCTTGTCGTCGCGGACGAAGACCAGAGGCGTGCGGAGGCGAATCCACAATGAATAATATCGTCAGGTTCCGTAGGCTGTTGGGAGACGGAATAAAGACTCCGGCGGTTCTGCTATGCGCCCTTCTTACAACCTTGCCGTGGCTTGGCGCCCAGCAGGCTTCCAATGTCCAAACTGATGCGATTTTCGCAGTTCGGACCCAGCTGGTGCAGATTTACCTCACTGTAACGGACGGCGGGCACCGGGTGGACAACCTTGCAGCCTCGAACTTCAAAGTGTCGGAAGACGGCGTGCCGGTCGACATCCACAGCCTGGATAACGAGACCGTTCCACTCCAGGTGGCCCTATTGCTGGACACCAGTGAGAGCATGCGAGAGGCCCTGCCCTTTGTTCAGGAAGCCGCATTGGACTTCGTGAACTCGCTGCGTCCCATCGACCGTGTGACCTTGATACCGTTTAGTACCGATATACGCTGCGTTTCGCAGTTGACCGACGACAGGGGAATCATTCTTCAGGCAATTCGGAACACCGAGGCCCATGGAACTACGAAGCTCTATGATGCGTTGCTGTTTGCTATGAAACACTTGAGTGGGAAGGACGGTCGGAAAGCCATTGTGTCATTTTCCGATGGGGAGGATACTGCTCAGACTTCGTCGCTGAGGGTAGTGCTTAACGCAGCCGCTCGCTACGGGTATCCCATTTACACGGTCGGCGCAGGCGCCGGACTGCAACGCGAATCTCTGAAACGCATCCTGCGCCAGCTGGCCGAAGTCAACAGCGGCAAAATGTTCTTCGAGGACGATACCGGCGCATTGCACACCGTTTTCGAGGAGGTTGCGGCCGAACTCCGTTCAGCTTATGTGTTGAGCTACTATACGCAAGTTCCCTTCGATGGGCGCTGGCACGACGTCCAAATTGAACCCACCAATCCCGCCTACAGGATCCACTGCAGGAGGGGATTTTATGCGCGTGGCGGGGGCTCCGCGGGATTGTTCGACGATTCTGAAAGCGAGTCCCGGAGAATCTCCTCATTGGCTCTAGGCAACAGGCTACCTCCCATCCAGGCGGCGACCGCGAGGGCTGCGGAGCAGGAGCTGCTGCAGTCGCCCGTCGAATCCCGAGAGATCGATGTACGGGAGTTGCGCCGGTCGCTGCCGTCCTCGCCCGCGCGACCAAAGGAGGATAAGAAGCCCGAGTTCAAAGTCGAAACGAGATTGGTGGAAGTGCCCGTGCTTCTCGAGTCCTCCTCCGGAAAGGAGATCGCTTCGCTGGGAGAGAAGGACTTCAGAATTTACGAGGACGATTCACCGAGGGACATCGCCCTGTTCGTCCGAGCGGCCCAGGATCAGGATCTGTCGCATCTGCGCGACGCCGCACTCAGCAAGTTGAGGCAGAGCCAAAGCATTCAGGCGGCATCCGGGGTCGACGCGGAGAATCTGAAACTGGGAAGGTTCTATCTTGTCCTGGACGACCTGATGACGGATATCGGCTCATTCATGCAGGCAAAACGCGCGGCGGAGACAATCATCAGGGAATTCAGCACTCCGATTCGGCCGATTTCACTCCATTTTGCAAGCCACAACACGGCCGAGGTCGGAGCGCGCCCGGACATTGAGGAGATGATGCGGCGCTTGCGGGACACTGCTCCACAAGGTTCACGCGATCTATGGACGAATGACAACATCATCACGACATATGAGGCGTTTTTGATTGAACGGGAGGACAAGGAAGCAATCGAGCTCGCCGAATTGAGGTTCGCTTCAAGCCTCTCACTCACCTACACCAACCCGCTCGGATCTGTCGAGGGGAACTCACAGGCGGACGCGTCGACGATAGAGCTGGGTGTCCGGGATATGGCGCGGCGACTGGTAATGGAGAATGACTCACAGGTCACGCGCCTGCTGACCGGTCTGAAGGCTGTGGTCCTGGCTGCTGCTGCGGCGCCGGGCGATTTTCCGAAGGGCATAATCTTTATCTCGAGTGGCTTTGTCGTGGGCCGCGGCAGCATACGTGCAGACCGCGCTCAAATGCTCGGCGACATCACAGCCTTGGCGCGGCGCCACGGCGTGCGATTCTATGCAATCGATGCAGAGGGCCTGGCGGTGCGTGAGTCCATAGGGATAGGTGCGAATGCCGCGTTTCTGGTCAATAATCCTCACCTTCAATCCATCCTCGAACGACACTCTCAGGATTGGCAGCACAGCAAGGATTCGACGCTGAACCAACTCGGAGCCGAAACGGGAGGCAGGTTTGTCCACAACACGAATGACCTTGTCGCGGCGTCCAGCACCGCGCTGCGCAGCATAGGGCAGCTTTATTACCTAGGCTACTTGTCACAAGAACCGCCGGACGGCCGCTACCATCGAATAAGAATCTCGACTTCTCTGATGGCGGGCGCGCGCGTCCATGCCAGAACCGGCTACTATGCGCGGCCGCACAACGATCCCGTCGGAGACGGCGGCGAAGCCGCCGCCAGTGCTGAGGAATCATGGGACATCCTTCTCGACCGCGCCCGCGAGGCGAGCCGAGCCGGTGATGTCGCACTCCTGGCGGCAACTCTGGAAAAGCTCGTGCGGAAGTTCCCTGACCATGCAGGGCTTTGGTACAACCTGGGCGCAGCGCGCCTGCAGCTTCGAGACGCACCGCGAGCCGTGGAAGCTCTCCAGCGTGCGCTGGCACTCTCACCGGGGGATAAACTGATCGGATCGACTCTCGCCCGAGGGCTTGTGGCCGCCGGTTATCGTGACGCGGCTTCGGATCTGATGGAGTTGATGATACAGAAGCACCCGGCAGACATCGATCTTATCATTCAGATGGGACGTATCTTCGAAGCGGACGGAAAGACGGAGCAAGCCTATAGGGTTTACCGCCGCGCGCTGGATTGTACTCTGGTTCCGCCTCTCAACCTATACGTGCTGCTTACCCGGAGTGCCTGGCTGCTGGGTAGAAATCTGGAGGCCGATCTGTTCGTGCGGGACTACCGGGCCCGCGGAGGAGATCCGGCTGTGATCGATTCCTGGCGCCAGACTCCCGGCGGCAGCGCCCCGTAAACATGTTGAGACGCTTCTCGCATGCCATCTGTCCATGCATCAGAGTCCGCTGACAATCTCGAAGATAGCGGAAATCTGTTGGACATCGGCTGAGATCAGGCCGGCTGCGCCTCCTCCCTGTAAATCCAGCTTCCGGCCATTGCGGCAATCGGAAATTCGAAGAACTCCCAGACGCAGGCGTAAAGAAGCAGTCTTCTCGGGAACAAGTTTATCGGCAGGAGTGCCGCGGAGGCATAAAGGCTGGCCAGCGACCAGACGATCAAGCCGGCGCAAATAGCAGTCAGCGGACCCGGGCCGAACCTGGGCCGGATAGCCGCATACATATACACGGTGAGAAGGCCGAGAGCAAAGCTGAGAAGAATGAAGAATGTCGGGGGCTGCGATTCAAGCGACGGGCGATTCAGAGCCTTCAATGCGTCATTCCACATACTTCCCAGAATCGGCATGTTGAGCACAAACTCCCCGATGTTGATGACCAGCCCTGCGAGCAGGCCGCCAAGTATGACACGTATCATGTTGATCTTTCCCATACCAAGCCTCCTTGGCCAGGACGAAGAGACATGTCCGAGGTGTGGTTCCGAAAGACGGATCAATTCCCGGGTTCAGACTCCAATCTAGCACAAATGCAGGCCGGGAGAACTGATGAACTATTTGGGGAAGGTGAAGGTCACAAGCAAAATTGACGATCGACGATTTACGATTGACCATTAAATGCCGGACGTTCAATCGTTAATCGTAGATCGTCAATCATAACTCCTCACGGTGCCTGGCCTTCGCGAGGGCTGAAAGAGGTGCTAAGATTCGTCAAGGACTTTGTCCATAAGTTGGAATCGGTAGCGTCTGTCCGGGAGTGGACATGAGCACCGTCTCCGGGTTAGAGCAATCTGTGCAGGATATTCGTTTTGGCCTCCGCAGCCTGTCGAAGAGCCCAGGCACCACAGGCATCGCGATTCTTTCCCTCGCCCTCGGGATCGGCGCCAGCACTGCCATTTACAGCGTGGTCCATGCCGTAGTCTTGAATCCTTTTCCCTACAAGGACGTGGACACGCTGATGAGCGTGAAAGTCTGGGAACCGGGGCGGCGCGGCTTTCGCACCGGTTACACTACTGAGCAGTTCCTGGAAATCGCAGAGCGAAATTCGATTTTCGAGGCCGTGATCGCCTCCACCATCAGTGACGTACTCTGGTCTGGCCAGGGTGAGCCCCAGCGGCTTCGAGGCAACTACGTCACGCGCGACACCTTTTCGGTCATGGGTGTGCCGGCGTTGTTGGGCCGTGTGCTGATTACCTCGGATTTTGCTTCGGATTCTCCCCCGGTGTGCGTACTCGGTTATCGATTCTGGCAGCGGCAGTTTGGCGGTTCCCCCGGCGCTTTGGGAAGGGAGTTGAGGCTGAACGGACACATGCGAACCGTAGTCGGCGTCATGCCCCGTCCCTTTATGTGGCGCGGCGCGGACGTTTACATCCCGATTGACCTGCGGAGGGGGCAGGAGATCGAGGGAGTGAGGTACGTTCATCTTCTCGGCCGCATGAAGTCGGGTGTCAATGAGGCTCAGGCCGAGGCTGACCTTCGGCCCATCATAGGAGAATTAAAAAAGAGAGAGCCGGCTCAATTCCCCGACAAGTGGCGCGTGGGTTTGCTTTCCTTCAAAGAGACCTTTCCCAGCGCAATTCGTGGAGCCCTTTGGATATTGTTTGGCGCTGTCGGGCTCTTACTGTTGATTGCCTGTGCCAACGTGTCCAATCTCCTGCTCGCGAAAGCCGGCGGGAGGCAAAAGGAGATGGGCGTGCGGGCAGCCCTGGGAGCGAGCAGACTTCGACTGATCCGGCAGTTGCTGACCGAGAGTCTTCTGCTTGCGCTCGGCGGCGGACTGCTGGGTGTCGCTTTCGCCTATGCCGGGCTCAGGGCAATACTGGCCATCGTTCCGCCCGACACGATTCCTGATGAGGCGGTGATTGCCATCAACACTCCCGTCCTTCTGTTTACTCTCGGCATCTGTGCTTTGACAGCCTTGATCTTCGGATTGGCTCCGGCTTTTCAAGCGTCGGCTGCGGAGCCTGCGAGTCCGCTCAGGGGCGCGGGTCGAGGGATCACGGGAGGCTTGCGGCAACGCTGGCTGCGCGGCAGTCTGGTTGTGGCGGAAGTCGCGCTCTCCCTGATGCTGTTGGCCGGTGCCAGCCTGATGATCCGCACCGTCCTGGCAA
>DASQID010000751.1:0-4450 GCA_035631775.1 Acidobacteriota bacterium | reverse complement strand
CGCTACGTCTGAAACTGAATGAGTCCTTCGCACTTGAATACCCGAACATCGGGCGGGTCTTCCAATCACGTGACGGGACACGTCGATATCTGTTCGATATTCCCCCGGGGGACAAGATCGAGTCGGTCTTCATTCCGGAGGAGCAGAGGGATACCTTCTGCATTTCAACCCAGGTCGGCTGCGCCGTGGAATGCCTCTTCTGCGTCACCGGCAAGTTGCCCATGCGCCGCAACCTCTCGGCCGGTGAGATCGTGGGTCAGGTGTTGGCGCTTCAGACCGACCGGGGAACCGTGCAAAAGCGCCTGAACATCGTGATCATGGGTATGGGTGAGCCCCTCCTGAATTACGAAAACGTGATGAAAGCAATTCGGCTGATGACCGATGAGCGGGGAATGGGTCTCTCGCCCCGCAGGATCACGCTCTCCACTTCCGGCATCGTTCCGGGAATCCGCCGGCTCGGTGAGGAACCGGTCATCCCCAACCTGGCCATCTCACTAAACGCGACCACCGATCAGATACGGGATGTTCTCATTCCGGTCAACCGGAAGTGGAACATCGCGAGTCTGGTCCGAGCTTGCCGTGAATTTCCGCTGGAAAAGCGCCGGCGTATTACCTTCGAATATGTCCTGATCGCGGGTGTGAACGACACGCCTGAGGATGCCCACAGGCTCGTCACACTCCTGCGAGGCCTCCAGAAGAAGGTCAACCTGATCCCGCTGAACGCGGACCCCTGGATCCCGCTGCGGACTCCGGGCGAAGAAAGCATCCTGAATTTTCAGAAAATACTCGTGGACAGCCACATTACTGCAAACATCCGCCGACCCAGGGGAGATGATGTGTCGGCGGCGTGCGGCATGCTTGCGGGTCGGGAGCAGCCCCGGGGAGATCCTGTCCACAAGCCGCCAAAGCCCGTACAGGCAGCTCAGCTTGCCAAGCTGGGCGCTTGACAGGCGCAATTCCGCTGGATTAGAGACAGGATCGGGCGATGACCGCCATCATTCGGCCGGAACGCTCCCCCTCGGCACGGTACGAGAAGAACTCATCGGCCCGGCATCGGGTGCATGCGCCGAGATCATGAATATTTCCAAAGGGTATCCCTGCCTCTTCGAACTGCACATTCAGAGCAGCGCGCAGATCAAGAAGGTACTTTCCCGGCTTGTGAACACGCTCCACGGCGAGAGGGAATCCCGGATACTGCTCGCGGAAAAGGTCCACGACCTCCGCCCCCACTTCAAAGCAGCAGCGGCGGATGGCAGGACCAACGGCCACGACGAGGTCTGCCGGATCGCAGTGGAAAGCCTCTTTCATTCCGGCCACGGTCTTGCGCACCAACCGCGCAAGAGTGCCTTTCCATCCTGCATGGACACTTGCGACGGCACGGGTCCGCGAATCCGCAATCAGAATCGGATAACAGTCTGCCGTCTGCACGGCCAGCACGGGTCCGGTCAGGTCGGTGGCGAGTGCGTCACCCTCGGGCCGATTCCAATGATCGGGAGTATCTTTTATGATGTGTAGCCGATCGGAGTGAATCTGGCGCAGGGTCAACACCTGCCCGGGCAGGAGTTGGAGTGCGCCGAAAAAGCGGCGACGATTTTCATCCACACATTCCGGGGAATCCCAGCCGACGCGGCTGAGATTGAGTGCTCTGTCGGGTGCGCTGACGCCGCCCTGACGGGTGGAGAAACCGTGGCGCAGGCCCGAAAGCTCTTCAAGGACACGACAGCTGTAGAAGGGCACACCACGAGAGACACGCCTGACAAATCCTTGATTGTCCATGTATCGAATATTGGGGCGCATCCCGGCTTCCTGTCAATTCGTTCCCGGAGAACCTCATGATCATTGGTATCGGCATTGATATTGTCGAAATCAGGCGCTTCCGCGCAGTGCTGGAGAGGCAGAAGGAGCGTTTCACACAGCGGGTTTTCACGCCCGGCGAGCTGGAGTACTGCCGCGCGCATCGCGATCCGGTTCCTCATTTCGCCGCCCGCTTCGCCGCAAAAGAAGCGCTGTTCAAGGCGCTGGGCACCGGCTGGGCAAGAGAGGTCAGCTGGCTGGACGTCAGTGTGCGCCGCGAGGGACAGGGGGCCCCGACGATCGCCCTTCAGGGCGAAGCCGGCAGAATCAGCGTCGGGATGGGCGCACAGAAGGTGCATCTGAGCCTGTCACACACCGACGAATCCGCAGTCGCCGTCGTCGTCCTGGAATCTTAGGGCTGGCGCAAGAATAAATTCACATTTTGGCGCGAGCGGCGTTCGGCGGATTCGCTTATGACAGCCCGTGAGAAATGCGGCTTAGTCGGCCGGCACTGCCAAGGTGGCTTCCGGCTGCGCGTCTACGATGCGAACGTGAATCAGCCGGTTTGGCGACAGTGTGAGGTTTGGGATACGTGCGTGAATGTAGTTTTCCGTCAGAACGATGGACTCTCCCATTCCCTCTTCCCGCGAGAGGGTGATCGCCGGCAGCAGGCGGCCGACGAAACTGCGGCGGAAGGCGAGATTCTTTTCCTGTGAGATCTGACGCAGCACGCGAGCTCGATCATGGATCACTCGCGCAGGGACCTGATCCGGCATCGTGTAGGCGTCGGTGCCCTCGCGTGCCGAAAAAGGAAAGACGTGCAGGTAGGTGAGAGGCGAACGGTACACGAGGTCGCACGTTTCCCTGAAATCCGCGTCTGTTTCGCCCGGAAAGCCTGCCAGGATGTCGGTTCCCAGTCCCGCGGCAGGCAGGCCCGCACGAATATATTCCAGCAGGTCGAGAAAGCGGGCCGCTGTATACGGACGCCGCATGCGGCGCAGGATCCGGTCGCTCCCGCTCTGCAGCGGTATGTGGAAGTGTGGTGCGAAGACCGGGTTCTCGGCCGCTAGACGGACAATGCTCCGGGAAAAGCGCATCGGCTCGATGCTGCTCAAGCGGAGACGGCCTAGGCCGGGAATTGCCAGGATGGCGCGCAGCAGGTCGACGAGGATCGCGGGTCGATCCAGCTTACGGCCATAGGTGCCAAGGTGGACGCCTGTCAGGACAATCTCGTGATATCCCTGTTCGACCTGGGACCGGATTTCTGAGAGTACGTCCTCAGGCCGCGCACTCCGGCCGTGGCCGCGAACCGAGGGGACGATACAGTAAGAGCAGCGCGCGTCGCAGCCGTCCTGCAGCTTGACGAAGGGGCGGGTCTTGCCGCCGATCTTCGACATCGGAGCCAGAAGATAATCCCGGGCGGGATCGAGCGGTGTTTTAATGATGATTCCGCTGCCGATGGACCCTGCCGTGTCCAGAATCTCCACCAGACGGTCTCTATCCGCATTGCCTAAAACCAGGTTGACTCCGGGAATCGCCGCCAACGTCTTCGGATCCCTCTCGGCATAACATCCGGTAACTACCACGCGCGCCTCAGGATTCTCACGATGAAGCTTTCGCACGGTCTGGCGAACCTGCTGATCCGTCCGGTGTGTGACGGTGCAGGTGTTGATTACAACCAGATCGGCGTCCATATGCCCACCTGTCTCTTCGAGAGACCTCCGGCTCAGTCCGGCGCGCATGGACGCACTGTCCGCCTGATTGCAACGGCAGCCGAATGTGTAGATGAAAAACTTAGGCATCTCGATTCTTCTTCAACTCGCGGTCTGATGCTTCCACACGCTCAGCCAACTGCCTCTTGTACTCCTTCAACCTCTGTGCGAGTGCCGGATCCCCGCGGGCCAGTATCTGGGCAGCCAGCACTGCGGCGTTGGTCGCCCCGGCCTTGCCTATACCCATCGTGGCGACCGGAACACCGACGGGCATCATGCTCGTGGAAAGCAGCGCATCCAACCCTTTCAGGGGAGATGAATCAATCGGCACCCCAATGACCGGCAAGATCGTGTGGGACGCAAGCACCCCCGCCAGGTGGGCAGCCGCGCCGGCACAGGCTATCAGAACCTGAATTCCGCGTTCCTCGAGCGTCACCGCGTAGCGATGGGTCCTCTCGGGCGAGCGGTGGGCGCTCGACACTGTAATTTCGCAAGGGATGTCGAAGTCCGAAAGAAGCTTCACCATATCTTGAATGACGACATAATCAGAATCGCTTCCAAGAACAACCGCTACCTTTGGTCGAATCACCTCGATCCTCCAGGGAGTTGCTCACGAATTGGCTAAAGTGTTACGGCATAGGCAAAACTATTTTTCAGCAATGGCTTATTCTCATCGGATGATAGCTTCAGCGGGCCGCGGGACGCCTGCCCTTCCCAACTAAACAACCCTCGCTTCGAAGGCGCGGGGTTTGAGCTGTGTCGCCCGAAGGCAACATGCGACCGGTGTACTTGTCTCGCCCTTTGGCTTTCTTGCTACTCACTGCCTATTCCCAGGGCTTGCGCCCTGGGCTTTTCTGGCACGCCCCTGCGGGCATGCGCATCAAGCTTAGGGACCGCGCAAAAATAACTCCACGATTTGGCTAAAAGAAAAGTCCTGTGGCGCC
>DASQID010000750.1:0-4940 GCA_035631775.1 Acidobacteriota bacterium | reverse complement strand
GCATGAATTCGCAGGCTGGGTGGACTTGCACGCGGAGATGGAACTGCTTGCACCCTCGCAGTTCTCAGTCGTCTGCTTTCGCGTACATCCAAGCGGCATTGACGATGAACGCGAGCTGGAGAAGCTGAACACCCGTGTACTGGAGGAGGTGAACGCGAAGGGTCGAGTGTTTCTGTCACACACCAAACTCAAGGGCCGCTATTGTCTGCGTCTCGCTGTTGGAAATCTAATGACGACGATCGACCATCTGAAATTCGCATTCGATGGCGTTCGCCAGGCCGCAGGCATCTGACCTTTGCTCCCACATTGGAGCCGGTGTTCCGATAGGCAGATTGAATAGGAACATGGCGGCGGCAATTGATGAGTGACGCGCTACCTCCAAGATCGCGCCGAACCAACCTCAGAGGCGCACTCAATGCGACTCGTGCTTTGGGCCCTCGCTTCTATGGTCCGAATTCATCAGATCGGCGGCGGCTTCGCGCAGGAGGCCTGCGTTTCCGGAAACTGCCTTTTCGAGGATACGTGCCTGTTCGCCTGCAACTCTCCAGTCGCCTTTCTCCACCGCTTCCGTGAGTCCCGGGAGTTCCAGGTGAGCATATGTGAACCGGGCGGCATACAGCAGGTGCTTGAACCACGGACGACCTGGAATTCCTTCCGGGTTAAGCCAGTTCCCCTCAGCCTCCATGAGGCGTCGGTTGATACGTTCAAGTATGTCGGCATCGATCGGTTCGCGAGCCAGCGCCTCGTCCATCGCTTGCCTGAAGCGAGTGCCGGCGTCGCGAAATTCGCTGACCTGCAGCAATAGGGGCTTCAGGTCGACATTGCGGGCAACTCCTTTCTTCCTTTTTACCTCCTGGACAAAATCACGAATATTCTCTGCATAAAACGCAAAGTCGAAGGGTAAGATTTCCGCGTTGGACAGTCTCAGAGCAAGCAGTCCCCATATCTCGGACAACATGACATGCCGGCGATAATCGGGATCGCCGAAGTGATTCATCCAGTAGAAATCATCGTAGATGGAGTGATAGACGCCGTAGGGACCAACGAACGTCAACCCGACTGTGGGCCTGCCGAGGAAATTCAGGAATACTGTGTGATCCGATCCGCTTCCGATGCGCGTGTCGACCAGAAAAGCCGCAGGGGCAGCACCCTTCCCGCCGGCGGCCTGGTACGCTCGCTGCGCCGTCTCCCGCCAAACCTCGTAGAGTGATCTTCCCGAGGGATGAGGAACAGCCCGACTCACCTCCACCAGGAGGGGGGCGAGCGATGCCACGGCGCTCGCCTGAAAGTCAGGGCCGGAGACAGAGGAGTCCACGTTGATATAAGCAACGAGCTTTTTCCTGAGATCGTCGGCGAATTGCTCACCCCACTCGGTGGATCCGGTTAATCCGACCTCCTCTCCATCCCAGCTGCAGGCGATTATGGTGCGTTTGGGACGAATGCCCCGCGCCGCCAGGTTACCCAAGGCGCGTGTAAGTTCCATCATGGATGCGGTGCCGCTGGAGGGATCGACACCGCCATACACCCATGCGTCACGGTGGTTTCCCACGAGTATCCATTCGTCGGGAAATTGCGATCCGCGAATGCGCGCCTCTACGACATAATTTGGCATCAGCCGGGTGTCCATGTCGGCCTTTACGCGTGCGCGCACCGCCTTTCCGCCCAGCCTGTACTTAATCCTCAATCCGCCTCTCCATGCATGTGGTGCCTCAGGCCCATCCATGTTCTCCAGAAGAGGCTTGGCATCGCGCCAGGAAAGCGGGACTGCAATTATTTTTGGAAGTGAAACAGCCTGATCCATTGGGATGCGCTTCGCGCCGGGCACTGATGCCCAGCCCGGCGTCAAGGGATCCCCTGCAACCATGAAATCGTAAGTGATGGATCCCCGCTGGATGTGACTCTCAGGCCCCCAGGGACCATCCGGATAAACCTGGCCACGAGCGTACCCGTCCTCGGCAGGGTCCGAATAGATCAGAATCGCAGCGGCACCCTGTCGTTCTGCCGTGAGTGCCTTGAAACCACGGTAGCTGTATGGGTTTGAGTAACGCACCAGAACGATCTTCCCTCGAACGTCGATACCGTGCCTGTGCAGGACCGCGTAATCTTCGGGATTGCCGCTGTGAGCGTAGACTACTTCTGCTGTCACATCGCCCGAAGCGGAAAGGCCAAGGTAGCCAGGATCCAGATGCGGATCTTTCGTATCCGGATCGACATCGTATGCATCCTCGCGGAGCCCGGCACGGTACTTTATCGGGGCGATCATTTCCACCGACACCTCGCGAGGGGACGATACCAGCACATCGTATCGATGGAGAGTGATGTCGTCCCACCCCTGTTTTTTCCACATGTCGGCGATGTCGCGAGCCAGTGCATTGTTTCGCTCGGATCCGGCGGGGTGTGGCTCGGAGGTAAAGTATCTATGCAGGCGGCGTGTCTCTTCAGATGAAGGTATCAGCAAGAACTTCTCTTCGATCTCCTTCTCGGCCGCTGTACCCCTTTGAGTGTAACCAAGGAATCGTTCGACCGTTCCTTGGCCAGAGGCGAAGCCGATTACGAGACCGATGAGTGCAAGGCTGCAGCCGGCACAAACAGCATGAGGTGACTTCATGCGGCACTCCTCCGGGCCCATCTTGCCACAGGGCGTTCAAAAACGAAACCTGCCAATATCGAGCCCCGATCCGTATGATTGTCGTCCCAATCACAGGGCTGGCCTTCTGACGAGCCATCCACACGAAGTCGCGGTGCCGACGCACCCCGGGAGGGCATGCGGGCAAGCCTGCACACCCTATGATGTACTGCTGCCTGTCAAGCGGAGTGCTCTCTTCACGTGTATGGACTCTTATGCCTTCCGAGTAATAAGCCTGCAGCAGACAGAGGGTTGCAGTCGGTCTTCGGCCTTCTGCGCTCTTTTCGTGACAGGGGCTTTCATAGAGCGCGCAAAACAGTAATGACGTACCCTCCACCACCACTATCCTGTTCATCGTGAGTCTGCTGATAGACGTCCTCCATGACACGGGAGCGGAAGTAAGAAGAGGCCAAGACGCGGAACCACTGGTCCGAGATGCTTCCGTTCACCTCCATATCAAGAGATCCCTCTTCAAAAGCGACGCGCATCAGATCAATCCGCCTGAGCTCGTGGCGGCGAGCCTTCGCATACTCCACACGAAAACAGGTCCCTCCACGCTTCAAGAGCCCGCGTAGATTGAGCGAGATGAGCCTTCCCAGCAACAGATCGGCCTGGACTCTTTCAGGATCCTCGACGCGATGCCCTTCATCCGAATCGGAGGAGCGGGCCAGCACGGCGGCAGTCCTTACATCAGCAGGTCCCAGATAGCGCCTGTACCAAATTGAGCCGCTCTTGCCGAACGGCGGCAACATGTTAGGGAAAGAGTAGACCGCTATGTCGGCCCCAGGTCGTCGGGACACGAAATCAGGGAGTAGCACTTGGAATAGGGCTATTCTGCGGACCGCAGGATCCCCGAGACGGCTCATTCTGCGGCGGGCACGCTCCAGGAGTAATGCGGACCGGTCCAGGCCCATCAGGCGCGACCGCGGAAAGCGTATGCTCAGCCGCGTCAACAGGTGACCGGCACCGCACGCATAGTCGACGATGAGGGCTGGGGATCCCCTTAGAGACGCTCGAATGAAGTTGGCAATCTGACGGTAAGCGTAGAGGTGGCTTGGATTCTCCGCCCGGGCGAACCACCACTTTCCCAAACGGCCGCCGTAATTGGCGACCGGGTCGCAGAGATCTCCTGGAGGCGTTGAGCCGACTGTTCCTTCTAGTCCCATTCAAGTATCCCTACTCGCACGGCTTGTCCGCAGTCCGTGTACTCAACCCTGCAATTTAATACATTCGATGCACACACTGTCCAAGGATTGAGGCTGTTCCTTTTCATTTCGATAAAGTAATCTTTCAAAGGATGATCAGAGTTTTGGTTGTTTGTTTACTCCTCCCCGATATGGGATTTTGTTTGCATTTGACCGAATCCTGCCTGCCCGGGTCTGTGGATAGTATAGGGAAGTCGATTGAGTGTATCGGGGGGGTGGTGGATCGGTCCCTCGACGACTTCGCAGCCCCCGAGATCACCTATGACCGTCAGGTGCTGCCCCTGAATCTTGCCGAAGAGTCAGGCGCGGCTGCGGAATCTCCGCAGGATGGACAACCTTCAGGGCCCGTACAGCCGAAAAATCCAAACGGTCGCCCACATCTTGTGGAACTCAACGCCGCCAATTGGCGCCCGCTCAAGGACTCGGAAAAGTTCGCATTGTTTTATAGGGATCTGTACAACTGGGGCACCCATCTCTCCCTGGCAATTGATGCCGGACTCTCATTTGCAACCAACGATCGCTCCTTTCTCGGACCCGGCGCAGCGGGCTATTTCAGCCGGTACGGGCTCAACGTTGCCGACGAAGCAAATTTTACCTTTTTCAACGCATTCTTATTCCCAACACTATTTCACGAAGATCCGCGCTACATCCCGCTCGACAAAGGATCGCCGAAAGCGCGTCTCGGATACGCCCTCAGCCGTGTGATCATCACGCGCAACGATTCCGGCAACTTCGAGCTTAACAAGTCGAGAATCCTCGGAACCATTGTGTCGACCTCGATCTCGAACGTGTATTACTCCTCGTTCGGCGGAGAGACGGGAGTCGGATCCAATTTTGAAGACATCGGGGTGAACCTGGCGTCGGAAGCCGCTTTCGACGTGTTCAAGGAATTCTGGCCCGACGTCGCACGCAGACTCAAGATTAATGTGTGGGTCCGCAACCTCGTAAGAAGCTCTATCAGAGATGCCATCCGGGTACAGTGATCGCATGCTTAAGAAGAAGCCTCGCCGTTCTCCAGTGGCTGTCAAGGGTCTGTCAATGAGTGCCGGGCGGGCAGATGCGAGGCGCCGCGACGCAGGCGCTATCCGTGTATATCGTCAAGGAGAGGC
>DASQID010000749.1:0-3704 GCA_035631775.1 Acidobacteriota bacterium | reverse complement strand
GGCGCCACAGGTGGGTTACTTTCGTTGCCAATTGCGAACTTGATCCTGCCGCGCAGCCCTAAGAACTCCTAGAAGGCGAATTCCTTGTCGAAGCGCATGTCCTTCGGATTCATCTTTACGAAAATCTCGTACTTCTGCTTCTTGCCCGCCACCTCAGGCTGAAATAAGCTCCGAAAAGTGATTGTCTTTTCATTGCCGGTGAACCAGGCTTCTCCCTTCTCATTGTAGCGAGGGAACACGAAGGCAGGCTTGGGACGCTTGTCGTTGGGCGAAAAGTAGTCCTTGACCGGTACGAGATCAACTTTATCCGAGGCGAGGTAAGTCTCGGTGCGAAAGTCGGACAGCGTAGCGTGGAGAAAATAACTGTGGATCTCATGGACGGCTGATGATCCAGGAGGTTGGGACCGATATTCGAACTGGATGATGATTTGATCGCCGGGCTTGGCGTCCACGATTCGCTTGGCTTGCTCGCTCAGCGAAGGATTGCGCAACACCTGCAGTTGCGCAATGGCAGCCCGCACGGGTTTGGCCGTCAGAATGCGGAATTCGAATATCTGACTGCTCTCCCGTTCGCCAAAGGTAGTCGCGGACGGGGAGATGCGTGACGGATCGGCTGTGCTCGTCGTCCCGTCGATGGTGGGAAGAACGGCAGGCCCCACATTTCCAAACCCGTTAGAAAACGCCCACGGCGATTTACTCAGGATCTCGAGACACTCCTTCTCCGTCCATTTTGTGAATTCCTTCGCTTCCCAGAATTTGGCGGCAAACAGGGGTATGGCAAATGCCACCAGCAATATAATGATGACCGTGATCGATTTCTTACTCGATAGCATGGCTTCCTCGCTGTAATTGATCTATCAATGATCACTTGACGAATCCCAATTCCGTGTTGGGGCACCGCCAGTTTACTCCTCCCGCTGACTGTGAAAACAAAATTCGGCTGACTTGCGTTCCTTGGCGTTCTTCGCGTCTTGGCGGTGAGTTCTTAGATCTCATTGCTAAATCGCAAAGAACCCTGAGAAATGCACTTCAGTTGACTGTCGCACCTGTGCATCCTATGATCGGCCGGTTGTTGCGTGTGATTCGTTGTCTGATTCCGCTTCTGGCTTTAGCCGCACTACTCTGTGGAGGTACCGCGCCGGAGTTGACAACTTCCTTCGCAGTCGAGAGGACGCGAAGAATCTCAAAGAATACGGGTGTTGAGGAGCAGAGAAACGATGAGAAGGATCGGCATTGTAGGCGCATTCTTGATTTGCAGTCTACTTCCGGCCGGCACTGCGGAAGAGAAGGGCGTCGGCGGGAGTTCATTTCACAAGAACGACATCACGTATTCAAGCTCGGTTGACACCCCTCACGTCAAGTGGGCGACAAAGTTACCAGGAGGACCTATCAAGGGATTCTTCATACCTTCTGTCCAATACGGGCGTGACATGGTTGAGCTCATGCAACGCCTTGACTTGTCCCCGACAACAGTGACCATCGACCGCAATTGGGACACGAACTGCTGGGGAATCGGCGATTATTACGGACACGAATATCGGGGCGACCGCGACGACTTCCAGATTGTTTATAGCTACGTCGAAAAAGACTTGATCGGCCCGGCCCAATTCGAGGTGCTTGTTATTCCTGGGCTGAATGGCTGGTCTCGCATGACACGCCCGACGAGGGACGCCATCTTGAAGAGGGTCAACTCCGGCGCCGGTCTGATCCTGATCCATCCCTTCGTCGGCGATGTCAAGAACCACCCGTTCAAGGCCGACGAGCGTGAAGGTGACACCAGGATTTGGGAAGTCTCCCCACTTGTTGACTGTCCCGACGATTTCGTGGGCGAGAATGGTTACCCGGAACTGAATAGATCTGCAATCACCAGCGGGAAGTGGGAAATCACTCGCAGTCACTTCATCACCGCAGGACTGCCTGTGAGCCTCCTTCCTGAGGGAAACGTCGGAGGCAGTTTCTACAAGTACAAGGCGCGCGGCGAGGTGCTCGTCAAGTCCGGCGAATATCCGATCATCGCCACTGGGAATTACGGCAAGGGAAGGGTTGTCTCGCTCGGATATCTCGAGGACGGTTTCATTCCTTCCGCTTCCAATCCGGGCGGGATATCCGATCTCGACGGATTTCCTGCTTCGACCATGGACCCGACGTCGACGGGGATCTACTGGGACTATTGGGAATACTACTACTCCCTGCTGGCCCGCGCAGTCATCTGGGCTGCGGGGAGGGACGGTTCCCTGGAAATTCGATCTCTGAAAGCTCAACCTGCCGGTGATGACGCGCTGCGGGTTGTTCTTTCCACCCCCACGCCGCTCAAAATCGAGGTGGATGTCGCGGCAAAAAGTGCGGTGCAGCAAGAATGCGGGTCCTACAAAGTGACGGCTGCACTTCCGGGAGGCGAGACGGCGCTCTCGATGCCTGCCTCCGCTCTGAGGCCGGCGCCGGGCTGGCCCGGCGGAAAAGTGATTTTCGATGTGATCCTGCGCGATCCTGCTACGGGCGCGACGCTCAACTGGGCGTCCGCTGACATCGACTTCCCGCGCCGGGCAACAATCACCGGAATCAGCCCTGCTGCCGACGTCTACAGGCGCGGTGAGACTCTGAGTGCCGTCGTGCGGGCCAGCGGAGATCTCTCATCTCTCAATCTGCGGCTCAGGGCGTCGGACGATCTAGGCCGCTCCATCTCTTCAGAATCGCGCCCGGCCCGGCCCGAAAGATACGTCTACTGCGGACTGCAGGATTTCATCGGCAAGTACGTCAATCTGACGGCAGAGCTGGTGGATTCGCGCGGCAGGATTGTCGACCAGCTTCGTGCACGTCCGGTGCTGGTGGTGCAGGAGAGCCGACGGCAAAAAGAATACAATCCTATGGTGGCTTTCGGCGGCTCCAAGCACTTCTTTGAGGCTGCCCGCATGAGACAGCTGCACGCGGCTGCGACCGACACAGGGTTCACCTGGGGAGGAAGCATCAACAACGGGCTCAACATTCCCCGCGGCGCTTTTGGCGTCTACTGGTATGACCGAGGTCCCACCACTCCTGAAGCGATGGAAAGAGCGATCCGCGATTATCAGCAGACTCGCGATTTTGAGAGCCTGCAGTACCTAACCAAGAAGGAGCTCTACAGAAGAACGGGAGACACGAGGTTTCTCGCACGTAATCCGAGCTTTCTCAATAACGCGTTCATCGATCGCCTGAAAAACATCGTGTTCGCGGTCGCGCGAGGCAAGGCCCGCTACAACATGGATTACTACTTCGTGGGAGACGAAGGCTCGCTGACTTCATATACGGATCCGTATGACTTTGACTGGGCCCCCGAAGCGCTAGTGGCCTTCCGCCGCTGGCTCGAGCAGGAATATGGTTCCTTGGCAGCGCTCAACCAGTCCTGGCGGAGCAAGTTCACACGCTGGGAGGATGTCTATCCCTACACTACGGAACAAGCGGTGAAGGTTCGCAACTACGCACCCTGGGCAGACCACAGAACCTTCATGGAGGTCTCCTTTGCCGGTGCCTATCAATCGGTGCGGGATGCAGTCGTTCGCGGGGATCCTGAGGCCCACATCGCGCTCTCGGGCACGCAGGTCACGACGGCCTATGACGGCTGCGACTGGTATCGGCTCGATCGCGTCATCGATGACTTTATCTCCTATGACGGCGGAAATCAGTGGGATCTGCACAGGTCATTCGCGAAGCCCGGATCGATGATAGGA
>DASQID010000748.1:0-2035 GCA_035631775.1 Acidobacteriota bacterium | reverse complement strand
ATCCCCCCTCCGCCTGCCCCCCCATTGATGGTACCGTTTGTGTTCCAAGCCGTCTCGTGATTGTAAGTTCCATCTGCGTTCACGAAGAGTTTTGTTCCCCCGGTACCGACCATGTACGGTTGGGAGGCCGGATCATCAACGCTCAGGGTAGATCCGTTATCATAGGCGCCCTTGTCCCCGGAAGCCGCATAGATGGACTGGCCTTGCGCCGCCATCTGCTGGAAAATGGCATCCTCAGCGAGAATAGCGCCCGAGAACGACAGGTTCTCCTCCAATCCCCAAGAACTGCTGATCTGCTTCGCCAGGTTGTCGGTGGCAATCCGATTGTAGGTATCAACAACACCTGTGATCGAGTTCGGGCCCTCATAGACGATGATTCGGCTCGCTCCAGGGGCCAGCGCGACCTGGAGCTCGATATCGAGCGTGACCTCGCCTGCGCCACTCCCCGGAACGCCGGAGAATCCATCCACGATAACATTCTGCAGGGGCACGGAGGGCAGACCGTAATATCCCAGATACGCGGCCACGTCGGTCGGGGTATAGCCGTCCAATTCAAACAATCCCAGAGTCTGGCCTGCGCCATTAAAGGTGACGCCGGCAATGTTATAAGCCTTTCTAATATCGCTCGGGGTCAGGCCGCCTCCCGGACCGGTGCCGATCTGATGCGGTGAAGCTTGGGTCGCCGGGACCAGGGAATTATGCGAGTGCCACACTGCCGCATTATCCAGCCCGAGTATGCCCACGATGCGCGAGGCGATCACATCAGGGACTTCAGGGTCATTGTCGGCGGCATAAAACCTCCGGCCGTTCGCAGCTTCGTAGTGCTGCAGGCGCAGGCTAAACGCAGACTCAATTCCCGAGGTCGAGCCGGAGACGTTCAGGAGAGTGCGATTCTGATGAGTGCCGGTAACAGTCAATCCCATCGTCCGCGCATAGTCGGCTACTGCATCGTAGTCGGCCTGCGTAGGGCCAAATCTTACCGCGAATTCCTCGGGTGAGAGATACTGCCCGTAGAGTGGGTCGGCAGGATCATAGAGGCGAGTCAGCAAGACCTGCAGTTCCTCTTTGTGGTGAAGCGGCAGAACAAAGATAAGCGGGATGTTTGTGTTAGAGGGCAGGCGACCCAGCAGTCGAGCGGCGGCCGTCGCATAAGTGGCAACGTGTCCGCGCAGCCTGACGTGTTTGGGAGCGGGGTCTTGGATCGCTTGACTCGACGCTTGGCCTTGGCCGGCCAGGGCAAGCAGGTACACGGTCAACAGGACGATTGAGACTCGGGCGAATGCAGTTCTCATGATGGGATCTCCTTTCCGCGCCAAATATTGCGCGGCGGGAGTATTTCAGGATTGAGCCATGAATCTTGACGTGTGGGCTCTAGGGTCGATCAAACTTGCGGAGGCTTCAACAAAAAAAGATATCGTCTACTGAAGGGGTCGCTACGAGGTCATCTTCCTGGTTTTCTGGGTTGCTGAAGCTCAGCGGCGGTTTTTTTCAAGGCCGCCGCCTCTTAGGCTTCGAGATGTTCTTCGCGCCTTTGCGGTGAGCTCTTAAGAACTCACCGCAAAGACACATAGAACGCTGTGAATCTCTATCGGTTATTTTCGAGTGCTGCCAAACGGGCCTGCAGTTCCTGAATGGTCTTTGCCTGCTGTACGGTGTAGATTGTGAGTTCCTCGATCTTCTCGAGCAGCTTCATCTGGAACTCGCCAAGGTTGAGGCCCTTTCCCTTGATCTCCGTGGCGTCCGGGACGTTGGGCAGATGCTTCTCCTTCTGGACGTACTTCTGCAGCTCTTCAATCGGCATCAGCTTGTAATCCGGTTCGAAAACGTAGTTTCCTTTCTTTTGCGATCTGCACGTGCCCACCTGAAGACTGATCTCGGTAAGCAGGATGAGAAATCACTAATGGAAGTATGGACGAAGATGCCGACCGGCCGCCGGACCTTCCTCGAGGTTCGCCAGTCGAAACGAGATTGGATAATGCAAAGCCACCAGGAAGGGTCACAAGGTGCAACATCCTTCCTACGCGAGCGGCATGGG
>DASQID010000747.1:0-13656 GCA_035631775.1 Acidobacteriota bacterium | reverse complement strand
CTATTCCACCTACAAATTCGATCCGAACAAGGGAACGACGTACCTTCGATCTTCAAAAGGACTCAGTTACGGGGGCACCATTCCGGGGGAGACGTACCGGATGCCGTATGGGCTGCAATTCAACATCGGCTTTCAGCGCGAACTGAAGCCGGGAACGGTGATTAGTGCCGATTTCCTGTACAACCACGCGGTGGGCCTTCCTTCTTCCTCCGCGATCCCGAAAAACGACTCGATTCCGCTACGCTGAATGTTGCAGCGGCCCAGTCGAAGATAAACGGCGTCCTCAACGGTTTGACCGTAGACCAGTGGATCGCTGCAAATCCCGGGTCGACCATCGGTGCGTTTGGCATGGCCAGTGATTCGATTTTCACCGGTTTGTACCCCGATCTGAACCGCCTTAGGTTATGGGACGGCGGATTCACGAAATACAAGGGACTTCAGGTGAGCTTGCGAGGAAATCAGGGACACTTCTGGAAGCTGCGCGACACCAACTATACCGTCAGCTATGCTTTGTCGCGTGGTGAGTCCTCGGGCGGAGTTGGTCGTGTCGAGTTCATTGCCAACGTTCTCAACAACCACTTCCCAAACGATCCGATTACCTTCGGGCCCAACAACCTCGATTACACTCACACGCTCACCGCCAACGGCATGTTCACCATTCCGGGCGGATTCCGGTTCAACTCGATCTGGAACTTCCGTACGGCCGGTGCACAGCCGTTATACGTTCCCAACATGGGTGGTGCCATTTCCGGAGCTAATGGATTTTTCGGCACGGACCTGAATGGAGACGGGGGCCGTGGGACATCTCCACAAAGCGACGTCCTCCCCGGCACCACCTTTGGTCAATTCGGTCGAGCTGTGAAGAGCTATCAAGACTTGAACAACCTCATTACGGCTTTCAACCAGAACTATGCCGGCAAGCTTACACCGCACGGGCAAGCCTTGGTTAGCGCCGGCTTATTTACGGAGGCTCAGCTCAGGCAGCTTGGCGCAGTCATTCCCACAATCCCGCTCTGCCCGACGGGCAACCCTAATCCGTTTCACAATCTGCTCACGACGGATGTCCGGTTCGACCGTCCGATCAATCTGAGCAAGATTCACGAGGGCGTGAGCCTGCGTCCGTTCCTGGACGTCTTCAACCTGTTTAACCACAACCCACGCGCCCTGATGGGTTCGAGCCTAAACGGGCGCTTCGGTGCGCTCAACTACGACTACTCGAAAGCCGGCAATCTCTCGAGTCATGATCTCGATGCGAACCAGGGCCGCATCGATGGCATCGGTCGGCACATTCAGTTCGGCTTCCGGCTCATATTCTGACGCGAGCCCTATTACGTCTTTGCGGTGGCCTTCTCTAAAAGCCACCGCAAAGACGTAAGCTCGCGAAGAATCACTGAAATTCTCCTGCGGTCCGGCATTGACAGTCGTCCCTATGGCACTTATCCATCCGGATACTGCATAATCCCGGCACTGAAGTGCCGGGCTATTCTCGCTGCGTCCCTCCGGGACGCAAGATGGCCAAACTCTTGGGAAATGGGTGTCAGGCACCTTTTTTCGGGAGCAAGTGATGCCAGAGAGGGAACATGATCTCGAAAAAGGGTGCCTGACACCAATTTCCGGCTTGCTAAATTCAGTTGCATCAGGGGGAAGAGGGCACTATAATCGCGCCCTGTTTTTGAAGGGGGGCGGTATTCTTTGCCGCGCCAATCCTAGACCTGATGGATGGGGGATATGCTCCGTCGTTGGTTATATGGCGCATCACCGGAAGTAAAATCCAGCTTCATAATCTTCCGCATGTCGTCACCTGCCAATAGTTAGAAGCAGTAGTTTTCCCAATTCACCAATGGGCCTCAGGTTTGCTTAACGAATACGGTCCCTGGCATGTATCCATTTGGCGCTGTTAGACTTTGATATTGGTGTGTCTCCTGACGGAATCCATGCGGTCTCGTCGCGGTCAAAGAGGCGCAACTTGATTGGAACATCATCTTTTTTTATACGAGGAGAACGGTATGAAGCAATTCAACAAGGGGTGGTTGCTCTTTGGCGCTGCCCTGATTTTGTTACTTTTGCCGTGCTTGGCTGCGGCCCAGGAACAGACAGGCAATATCCAGGGAGTGGTGAAGGACAGGTCTGGAGCGGTCATACCAGGCGTTGAAATCTCCGCCACCAGTGCACAGCGAACCATCACGGCGATTTCTGACGAAATCGGCTACTACAGGTTCATGAACCTGCTGCCGGGCACCTATGTTGTCAGTGCGAAGATGACCGGATTTCAACCCGTGACACGTGAAGATGTGACGGTTCAGCTTGGCCGCACGCTTCAGGTCAACTTTGACTTGTCGCCCGCCGGCACGGCGGTGACCGTGACTGTGACGGGCGGTCAGGAACCCATCGTTGATGTCACTTCTTCAAAAACGGCCACCAGCATCAGCGAGAACCAGATCGACATGATGGCCAAGGGCCTCGGCTTTTCGAGCGTAATAGAACTCGCTCCCGGCACTCGCGATGAGGCCAAGTCGGGCGGGTACCAGATCGATGGGGCTTCCGGCTCCGAGAACGTGTTTATTGTCGATGGCGTGGAAGTCACGCGCATTGTGAGCGGCACCCTTGGCTCTACCAAAAACGTACCTCTGGAATTTGTAAAGGAAGTCCAAGTTAAGAGCGCCGGCTATGAGGCAGAATTCGGCGGGTCCACGGGCGGCGTGGTAAACGTCGTGACCAAGGGCGGCACGAACGACGTGCACGGCGAGATACGCCTGGAGTACACTTCGGACACGTGGCGCGGACACGACAATCCCACTTTGCGCTTCAGTCCTTACGATCCGACCCAGAAGACGGCGGAAAACTTCTTCAACCCTTACGGCAAGGACAAGACGCGGTTCCTGAACCCGAACTACTCTCTTTCCGGCCCGATAATCAAAGACAAGCTGTGGTTCTTCGGAGCTTATGCACCACAGTATAACCGCACTACACAGCGGACCCAGCTGATAAGGCCCATTGCTGCAGGCGACACCAGCACCACGGTTCTGAACGAACGTCTGTTTGACTACAAAACGCGGAGCGACTATGCAGTCGGCCGTCTGGACTATGCCGCTTCCACAAAACTGAGTCTGTTCGCGAGCTACAACTGGTCCCCCTTCAAGTCCGAGGGTTCTAACACTGGAGCCCCTCCTGTTGGGATGCAGACCGTCAGTCAGACTGCTTTCGACTATCCGCGTTATGGATTCCAGGGCGGCTACACGCCCTCGTGGCAGATTTCGTTCGGTGCGAATTACGCAGTGACCCCAAAGTTCATCCTCGCCTTCCGCGGCGGCAAGACCTACCTTAACGACAAAGGCGGGAGCTATGATGTTCCCAACGGGGTTCAGGATAACAGGGTGAGCGCCGCTTGTAGCGTATCGCAATATGGATCCTGCCCGGCCGGCACAACTGCAATCGGCAACATCAATCTGGCAACTGGCAACACTCTAACCCAGTACGATATAACCACCCGCTGGAATCTGAATGGTGATGCTACCTATATCGTAAAGCTGTTCGGACAGCAGCACATCCTCCGCGGCGGATACCAGACAAATCTGCTGGGCAATGACGTGCTTTACGGGACCTCGGCCCCGAGGCTCAACCTGTATTACGGTGGAAGCTATCTCGGCAAGTCCGGGCCGTATGGGTATTACGCTACCTACTTCTTCTCGAGGCAGGGCAATGTTAGCAGCAGCAACCAGGGATTCTTCATTCAGGATCAATGGCAGATTCACAAGCGGGTGACCCTGAATGTCGGACTCCGGTTGGAGAAGGAGTACATACCGGCATACCCGATCACGGCAGCCGGACATCCGGATCTCTCTCCTGATCTCCTCAAGATGGGCAACACCAATCCCATCAACTTCGGCTGGGGTGACAAACTCGCCCCGCGCATCGGCGGCGCCTGGGACGTTTTCGGGAACAACAAACTCAAGGTTTCGGGCAGCTACAGTGTCTTCTACGACACGATGAAGTACGAATTGCCGCGCGGTTCCTTCGGCGGCGAGATCTATCTCCGCGAGTGGAGAACGCTCGACGTGCTCGACTACACTACGATCAAACTGCCCCTGCCTTTTGGCACTGGCGGACCAGGGACGATCATCCGCGGACCCATCGACTACCGCTATCCCTCCAATGTGTGGGAGGCAGGATCACGTCCCGGAATCGATCCAAACCTGATGCCGATGAAGGAGCACGAATATTCCGGAACGGTCGAGTATGCCTTCACGCCGACCCTCATGCTCAGCGGCCGTTTCACCCGCAAAGCACTTGATCACGCGATCGAGGATGTGGGTGGAACCGATTCCAAGGGTAACGAAGTCTACACCATCGGGAACCCGGGCTTCGGCGCCACGGTGGATTTCTTCGATCCTGCTACGCCGAAGGCGGTGCGCGAATATACTGGCTTTGAGGCCCGCCTCGACAAGCGCTTTTCCAAAAATTGGTACGCAAACGTTGCCTGGGTGAACAGCAAGCTGTATGGCAACTACGGAGGGCTGGCTAGTTCGGATGAAGATGGGCGCAACAGTCCGGATGTGAACCGCTACTTCGATCTGCCGGAACTCGTGTACGACACCCACGGCCACCAGGTTCTGGGTCGCCTTGCGACCGACCGTCCGAACACCGTGAAGATTTTTGCTGCCTATGTCTTCAACTATAAACTCGCCGGGAAGTCCATGGAAACACAGGTCGGCTTGAATCAGCGCCTGTACCAGGGTATTCCGATCCAGACCAAACTGCGCGAGGATACTGGTAACGGCGGGGACTACATCTATCCCGAAGGCCGTGGGGATATGGGCAGAACCCCCTTCTTCAGCCAGTCGGATATCGTATTCACTCATTTCTGGAAGGTGAGCGAAAACTCGAAGGTTCGTGTCGCGTTCAACGTTACGAATCTATTCGACCAGCGCACAGCGAACAATATTTACCCGAACTACATCAACGAGAATTTCTCCGGACCATTGCAGTACGACGGTCTCCAGGATCTTCTCACCTCCAATGGCGACTGGAAAGCCCGGGCCGCCGCGCAGGGCAAAGTGTTGAATGTGCTTTACGGGAGGGCAAGCGGCTGGCAAGCTCCACGTGAACTCCGTTGGAGCTTTGGATTCCAGTTCTAGTTTGGGAATCTAATTCTAGGACATCGTTTGAGGCCGCTCGCTCTCACCGAGGGCGAGCGGCTTTTTTGTTGGCGCACTAACATCAATGCGAACTGCCTGCGCAGCAGAGAGCGCGCTTGATAAGCTGACTGAGCCCAATTACTAACACGGCCATGCGAAAGATCTCCCATTTGACCTTGTTGCTCCTGTGCGTTGTTCTTTTGCCGGCCTGGTATGTGGGAGCGCGGCAGCTTGCAGGCCCTGACCAATCCGGCCAGTTCTCCCGTGAATCCGCATCGGCAACCGTGGTGGTCTATGTGAGGACCTCGCGCGGAACGCAACTTCTGCGCCCCGCGACAGTGCGTTTGTATGTTCGGGGAGGCAGCTACGATCAGTCCATGGTCACTCAAAAGGAGGGCCAGGCGGTTTTCTACGCCACCCCGCTTGGCAACTGCACAGTCGAGGTCTCCGCAGCAGGGTACATGCAGGCGAGCGAGAATATCCTCGTGCAGTTGGCCGGCAATCAGATGAGTTATGTGATTAACCTCTGGCCGGTGTCCGGATCGGCCACCGATCCCTATGAACCATTGACGCCGACCACACCGATTCCCGAGACGACGTACAATCTGGAGCGCGAACTCGACGCAGCCGTCAAGGCGATGCGGAGCAATAATTTGGAGGTTGCACGAAAGAGACTGCAAAAAGCTGCCAAGCAGGTCTCGGGGCACCCCGAACCGCAATATCTGCTAGGTATGCTTTTCCTGCAATTGAACGATTACCCGAAGGCCAAAGCCAGCCTGGAAAAAGCCATTTCGCTGTCACCCGCTCATGCCCGCGCTTATGCGGCGTTGGGGGAGATCTCAATGCGGCAGGGCCACTACGGCGAAGCAGTTCGCCCCCTGGGCCGGGCCCTCGATCTCGATCCCAACGTCTGGCAATCGCACGCTCAACTGGCCGTCGCTCTCTATCACGAGAAACAATTCGAACAGGCGCGCCTGCACGCGGAGCGGGCACTCGAGCTTTCGAAGCAAGACTCGGCGGAAGTGCGTCTGCTTCTTGCCGAGACGCTGATCGCGCTGAATGAAAACCAAGCGGCCTGCCTGCATCTCGATGCATTCCTGAGGAAATGGCCGCAGGACCCGCGGGCCATACTTGTTCGTACCCTGCTGGAAACTACGGCGACAGGCCGCGCAACCGGAAATCAGACCGGCCTCGGTACAGTGCCGCTCATCCGCGGGCCGGAACCGGAACTGCACGGCGGCGCCTGGGCTCCGCCCGATGTGGACGAAGCGACCCCTCCAGTAACTGCGGATGTACCCTGCACCTTAATGGGAGTCATGGAATCGGCCGGGCTCCGCGCGCGAGCCCTCGTAGACACACTCCAGCGCATTACGGCGCGGGAAAAAGTCGAGCAGGCTGTTCTGGACAGAACCGGAGTGGTCAAGGTCTCGGAAGCTCGCGAGTACAACTACCTCGTGACCATCCGCCATCACCCGCAATCTTTGCTGATGGTGAGCGAGGACCGTGACGGAGGCTTCTCCCCCAAAGCCTTCGCGTCCGGGATGACCGCCACCGGATTGCCTGTGATGGCGCTGATCTTCCACCCATTCTATGCCTCAACATATGAAATGCGCTGCGACGGTTTGACCCAATGGCAGGGGCAGCCCGCCTGGGTCGTGTATTTCAGGCAACGATCCGACCGCCCAAACTCCTTTTTCGGCTATGAGACACCCATAGGGGATGCCGATGTCAAGCTGAAGGGAAGAGCCCTGGTCTCGACAAACACCGGGGATGTGCTCAGAATGGAGACCGATCTGGTGGCCCCGATCCCAGCCATTGAGTTGGCTCGCAGCCACCTCGTGACCCAATATAAGCCACAGACGCTTGCGAGCAGCAGCGATCCGCTCTGGCTGCCCGTCCAGGCTGAACTATTCACCGAGGTCAGAGGACGACGCTCTCGAATCCGGCACACCTTCCAGGATTTTCGTCTTTTTTCTGTGACTACGGAGCAGAAGATCTCCGCACCCAAACCGGCGACGCCACCTCAGCAGAATTAGACCGGCGATTCTTTTTGAAGAGAATCTGCCACAAATCTCCCGAATCACACGAAAGATGATGGCTCACGCCTGTCTTCATCCAGCTAATTTTGCGGCGGCTTGGCGGCTTTTTCCCGCAGCTGCTGGATTGCCTTCTGGTATTGAGCCCGTTGCGCATCGTCCACCTTGGACTGGGCCGCCAGGTAACCTTCCAAAGCGTCTGCAGCTTCCTTGTATTTCTTCAGCTTGCTGTAGAGCGAGGCCAGGTCGAAATAGGCGTCGGGAATGCTTTTCCCGGCGATGGCGGTGACCTTCTCGAGTTCCTTAATTGCCTCGGTCTGCGCCTGTGGATCCTTGGCGAGTTCCATGCCCAGGCGCATATGGCCGTTCGGCGATTCGGGATTGAGGTCGATCGATCGGCGCAGCTCGGATAGACCCTCCGCGCGCTGTTGCGATTCTACGAGGGCAACGCCGAGCGCATAGTGGCTCCTCCAACCCAGATCGTTTACCTGCAAGGCATGGCGTAGAAGCGGGACCGCTTCGCCATAAGATCGTTGTTTGACGTATTCGGCGCCCAGCGCCTCCAGCGCGTCGAAATAGTCCGGGAAGATTTCGAGGGCGCGTTTCAGCAAAACCATTGCACCTTTGGAATCGTCCTTAGCGAGGCTCTTGGAAGCCTTATCGTATGCCTCCCTGGCGGATGCGGGTACCGCAGGTTGCGCAAATGTAACGCCACCGGACCCGGGTATTGGGCCGGCGCGCTCGCGTTTTACCACATCCCTGAGCTTGAGGACGATATTGACATTTACGACCTCTCTTGCCCTCGCATTATAGGGATTCAGTCCCGTCTGCACCCGGACTGTCTGCGGCTCATAGTCCATTTCGCCGGCGTCTACTTTGACGTAGTAATTCTCCCCGGTCGCGGTGCGAAAAACAAAGTGTCCGTCGGATGCGACGTACTGCACCTGTTTCTCCGTGTACATGTTGTCCAGCAGATAGACACGCATGTGATCGGGGGCTCGCCCGTCTTCCGTTCTGATTCGTCCATCGATCGTAAGTGCTTGTGCCAGGGCGATGCAAGGAATCACAAGTATCCCCAACAGGATCAGTATCGCTGCGTTCAGACGGCTCATATGCATTTCGTCCTCTTCCTCTCTTTCGAAGAGCAGCTAATCGTGATCTTTGAGATTCCTGGCGCTTGGCTCTTAAAAGCTCCCAGCCAAAACGCAATGAACGCCAAGGAACGCAAAAAAACAAACTAAAAGTCAAAGCTCGGGAAAACGGAATGCGTCCTGTTTCACTCGGGCTTCCTTGATGTCACTGCCGCCTTGGTTCTCAACTGTTCGATTGCCTTCCTATACTGCTCCTTCTGGCTTGGATCGACCTTCGGCACTGCCGCCAGATATGCTTCGAGGGCGCCGACGGCTTCCGCATACCTCTGCTCTTTGGTGTACAACGAAGCCAAAAAGAAATAGGCGTCGGGCAGCTCTTTTCCGGCGAGCCGTGAGGCGCGCACCAGAGCCTGAATTGCGTCCTTATGCGTTTGCGCATTTTTGGCGAGCTCCAATCCGAGTCGCATGTTGGTATTCGGCGACTGCGGATTGAGTTCGACGGCACGCTTCAGTGCTGCAATCCCTTCCTCACGCCGGTTGAGTTGCGTCAGCGCGGCTCCAAGAGTGTAATAGGCGTGCCAGGCGTTCTTGTTAACTTCCTTGGCATGCTGGAGAAGAGTTACCGCCTCTTGGCAGTTTCCCCGCTGCGTATAAGCGCCGCCGAGCCTGTCGAGAGCATCATAATAGTCCGGGAAAAGCTGGATGGCGCGCTTCAGGGATTTTTCTGCTGCCTCAAAATCGTCGCGCTGCAGGCTCATTAAGCCCTGAGCGTATGCCTGTCGTGCCTCGTCTGGTACTCGCTGATGAAACACGCTCGTGCCTGTCCCCGCGACCGTCGAAGCCGCCCCCGCGTCCCTCGGCTTCAGCTGAATGTCGACGGGTTTCTTCTCTCCTCCGGAGGTCATGATGTCGCCCATCTCGATTCGGAACGTCTGAGGGTAGAACTCGTTACCCTGTGGCTCTATCTTGATGTAAAAGACTCCCTGGGAAAGACCCGGAAAATGATACCGGCCGCCGGCATCAGTGTACTTCAGCGAGAGTTCGGTGTAGTCGTCACCGAGCAGGAAAACGGGCATGTGGTCTACGGCGCTTCCATCGGGGGTTGTGACCCGGCCGTAAATCTCGTTGCGAGGATTTTGCGCCCACGCCTTCTTACCGCAGACGATCGAGCCGACGACCAATAAAGCTCCGATTATGAGAATCGCTTTTCGAAGAAGATGCGGACCGGTGGCCATGGCACTCTCTCCTTTGACTCTGGGCACCATGTCGGAGTCAGCCTATTCTAGTCCTCCGTGAAGGGCAAACACAAGCCGTCCGGAATGACGTGAAGGGCGTTGCGACATGGGGCGGGCCCCTGTCTTTTGCCGGACGGATGATCTGCACTGACTGTTACTGAGAGGGCATCCAAAATAGTGGATCTGCACAGTCCAAAAATCGTATTTTTTGGATTAGCCTGTGGCTACGATTCGGTGGGATATTTCCTGTCAAGCTCTATTCTGTCGCCGGTCAACAACTTGTAACCGTGACGACTACGGCCGGGCCGGGCTAGGCGAGTTGGTCCGGGTATTGCTTAATCTGCTTGGACTACTAGGCATTACGATGTAAGCAAGGCAATCGTTGTGCTTGTGTCGTGTCCAGTGAAGCTGGATGCGACGGTGGGTACTCGGTGTAGGTTCGGAGCCCTCCCCCCCGAGCTTGAAACCTCAAAAAACTCAGAAGGAGGTATATGAACCGGAAGAAGTCCGTTCGCTCGTTTGGGTTGCTCTTGTGCAGCCTATCAATCCTTTTGCTCGCCTCAGTGGTATCCGGTCTTGCTCAGGACATAATGACCAAGGGAAGTATCAGCGGAACTGTGGTGGATTCGTCCGGCGCGGTAGTTCCCGGCGCGCAAGTCAGCGCCACCGGCGAAATCGCCAAGCGGTCCACAGCCACAGACGATTCCGGCAGGTTCGAGTTCCCCGATTTGCTGCCGGGTTCCTATGTCGTCAAAGCCGAACTGAGCGGGTTCAAGACTGTGACCGTCGGCGATGTCATCGTGAACGTTGGAAAAACGACAGCCCTCAGGCTGACTATGCAGGTTGGGAACATCTCCGAGGTGATCGAGGTTCAGGCAGGTACGCAGGCAGTCGATCTGTCGAGCACGGCGGCCTCTGAGAATCTGAATGATCAGCTGTTCCTGAACCTTCCTCTGCAGCGCACCGTGACGAGCTTGTTCTACCTCGCCCCCGGTGTGTCGGAGGGCGTTGTGAGCGCTGCGGGAGGCCGTGCGAATCCTTCCGTGTCCGGCGGGTCTGCACTCGATAATCTTTACGTCGCCGACGGAGTGAACATCACCGATTCCGCTTTTGGCGGCTTCGGCATTTTCTCGCGGACTTACGGATCTCTGGGTGTCGGTATCACGACCTCCTATGTCGAGGAGGTACAGGTCAAGACCGGCGGCTTTGAGCCTCAGTACGGTCAAGCCGAGGGAGGAATCGTCAACATCATTACAAAATCTGGCACGGACAAGTATCACGGCGAGGTGTTTGGCTACGCCCAGCCCAAGTCCTTCGAGGCCCTGCGGAACCAGCGCGATGATTATGCCGTCAACAAAGTCGGCAAGGTCCTACACCCGGAGAACTACGATTCCGGGGTCGACGTCGGCGGTCCGATACCGGGACTGGGCAAACGACTGTTCTTCTTCGGCTCATTTAACCCGACCATAAACCGAACCATTGTCCAGGGATCGGACGGATCCGGCCTGCAGACACTGCTGGGCACGACCGCCATGCGATCCTATTCGAAGAACTATGCCGCAAAGATCGACGCGAATATCTCTTCTAAGCACCAGGTGAATCTTTCGATCTTCGGTGATCCCACGACCAGCAACAATGCACCATGGGACATTATCGGGCTGACGAGCATAGACAATCTGACCGCCAACAGCATTCTGGACTATGGCACGCGAAATATGGCGGCGCGGTATTCCGGGAACCTGTCGAAGGATTGGACCGTGAACAGCTCCTTCAGCTGGGGTCACAACCATTTTAGTGAGTCCGGATACGACAATATCAACGAGATCATCGATCGGACTCAGGCGGCGCGTGGAAACTTCACGGCTGTCGGCCGTGGATTTGTGGAGCCGACAAAGAACGACACTTATCGCACCGCGTTCGACACTCAGAAGATCGCCAACTTCCTGGGAACCCACACCTTTGCAGTTGGGTACAGCTACCAGCGGGCCTACTATTCAGGGCTTCGTGATTACAGCGGTCCCCATTATGTTGTGCCTGCGACAAATACTGATGGATCGTACAACATCTCGCCGAAAGCGGTCGGACAGCCTTTGACTGCGGAGTGGTACCTTCGACTTGCCCCGTCGGACGGATCCTGCACCCTATGTCCCCTCATGAACGTTCCCGGTATAGGAATGACTGGAATCTATCTGCAGCAGGCTCGCGGCGAGTTCGGGATTCCGGCCTTTCAAACACGCTCGAACTATCACTCGGCCTATCTGCAGGACACCTGGCGGTGGAACAAATACATCTCGTTTCTTGCAGGCTATCGCTGGGAGATTGAGCAGCTGGTCGGCTCTCCAGGCCCCTCGGGGAAAATCAACCACTATACGTTCACCGACAACTGGTCACCTCGCTTTGGCGTGACCGTAGATCCATTGGGTCGAGGCACCACCAAGGTCTATTACAACTTTGGCCGGTTCTCGGAGTACTTTCCCCTGGATGCAGCCGAACGCTCGCTCTCCGCGGAACTTGACTTCATCGGCGGCGTCTTCGCCCCCGATTACACGGTTCAGAATGGACAGCGGATTGCCACGATTAATCAATACGGGACAGTGTCTCCAGTTGTGGACGCTGCACACCTTATAAGCAAGGCCGCTGGAGGAATTGCCAAAGCGGTCAGCGTCTCAGCGCAGGATGCCACGAATCCTATTCTTCCCGGCACCAAGTTGGGATATGCGCAAGAGCAGATGATCGGCTTCGAACAGCAGCTGCCCCACGGCCTCGTGCTGTCGGTGCGCTACATGGACCGCCGCCTGCAGCGAATCATCGAGGATGCGGCGGTTGATCCGCCTGAAGACGGCGCGTTTCTCGGTGCATTTGGCCAGACCTATTTCATCGGAAACATCAACTCCAAGACCGATGCTGCAGTAAATCCCATTGAGTACACCTACGGCCTCAATGCCCCCATGCCGGCAGCGTGTGATCCAAGCCTGGCCGCGACTGCCTATGACCGGAACAATAATCCCCTCGGAAACTTCTGCTTTGCCGCAAACGGCAAAAACGGGAAGCCCGCCGGCAGCCCAGGCGCGGATGGTGTTCCGGATGGATTTGCCGATCCGGTTCACATCTACCGTGCTGTCGAGATCGAAGTGAACAAGCGATTCTCAAATAACTGGCAGATGCTGGCCAACTGGAGAATCGGTTCTCTGCACGGAAACTACGAGGGACACTACCGCAATGACAATGGGCAGACGGATCCGGGCATCAGCTCATTGTTCGACTTCACGCAAGGCGATTTCGGTTTGTTGGGAGATCAGTTCGCCGTCGGCCCGCTCAATACCGACCGGCGACACGTGGTAAACGTCTACACCAACTATGCCTTGACGACGAGCGTTCTGCCTGACCGCTGGAGATTCCTGAATGGCCTGAATCTTGGGACGGGCTTCCACATCGAGTCCGGGCTCCCCATGAGCAACCTCGCGGCGCATCCCGTGTATTTGAATGCCGGCGAAGTGCCGCTGGGCGGACGCGGAGTACTCGGACGGACACCGTCCGATCTGCGGATAGATCTCCACGCCGATTTTCCGATGAAAATTTCGGAACGCGTAAAAGTGGGTTTCATCGCCGACGTCTTCAACATCACCAACGCGCAGACGCTTCGGACGATCAATCAATTCAGCGAGAGTGCGTTCCAACAGCCCAACCCGGACTTCAAGCAGCCTACCTCCTGGTATAACCCGATCTCCGTCCGCCTTGGGATGAAGCTGAGCTTCTAACCCTGTCTTCGCGCCTCAACATCCTGGCGGTGGCTCTTCAAGAAGCCACCGCCGGGACGCAGAGACGTAAAGAGTCCCTAATTCCATCTGGGAAACCACCGCCGCTGGTGCTGCGACTCGGAAGGGCTTGGCCGTTCCGGCGTTCGTTGGACATGATGAGACATTGAAATGCAGGGATCATCCTTGACGGCAAGCCCGCGCCCTGGAAGGGCGCACAGCCAGTAGCCCCGGGCAAGCGAAGCGCGGCCCGGGGTCGGGAATGGGGGGAGTGGAAAGCCTTGGAAGGGGCGACAGAAGAGCGTGTCATGTTCAGAGGCTCTGCGGCCCCTCCAGGCATGCGCGGCAAGCTAAGGAATGGATTCATGTGCCGGGGGCCATCAGACGCCCGGGACGCGCGCCCG
>DASQID010000746.1:0-8848 GCA_035631775.1 Acidobacteriota bacterium | reverse complement strand
AAGACGAATGCCGCCGCGTGTAAGCGCGTGGGACTCGACTTTGGTCGATCGGTTCTGGTCCCCATGGACGAGACCGGTATCCCGGTCTCTTACAACATTGCGACAAAGCCGAACCTCACCGCCCACCAAGCCGTCGATGAGAAGCGGGGATTTACGCTCCAGGACACCATGGGGATAGCCACCGACGTGAACTTTGTCGAGGGTCTGTTCGAGTCCTTGAAAATGCTGGGGGTGGCGGGCGACAGGATTCACACCCGCGATATCAACGGATCCAGCGTGCTCGAACCACGCGGATATGTCGCCATGGGTCAGCGGGTGGGAGCGACGGTTACCGGCGCGAAGACCCTGCTGAAAACAGCGGAAGATGCGAAGGATGACAGGGCGTTTGTCTGGAAGGAGGTCGCCGGCGGAGTGGTGTTCACGCAGATTCCCTACCTTTGGCCCTTCAACGCCCCGAATTCATGGAATCTTAATGTGGCGAAATTTAAGGCGCATACCATGGGGCTGACTCTCTGTTCCAAGAACTGGCAGGGCACGCATCCGTCGCCTTTCCAGCGTTACTGCGCCAAATGGCCCGACATCGATTCTATGCAAAAGCTCGAGCAGGCCATCAACAAGGAATATATCAATCCCAAAGTACATGAGGTAGTGGCGGAGGACTTCAAGCGGCACGCCGCAACGATTCCCCGATGGAATACGCCTGATTTGCCGCGCGATAATCCCGGATACGTGCGGCAGTATCATTACGACACCACATGCATGGAAATATGGGCTCACCGCACTATCGACAATCATGCCGCTTCCCCAATGGGTCTTCATGTTATCGAGGGAATCTACGGCCGCGACGGCGATTTCAACTTCGGGCCGAATCCCTTCGGCAGCGAAAACAGCAAGGATACGTGGCTGAAAGCCCCCAGCAGGGGCGGGAGGGCCTGGGACTATATGTCGAACGTCGTCGTCTTCGGCAAAAATCCCTATCTCGTGGACGTCGTCGGCCATTGGCTCGGCGGCCATGAGCCCGGGAATTTCGGTTTGTTCCATATCGCCATGGAGCGCGGTAAGCTCGACATGATGAATCCCATGAACATCCCGGTGTACGAGTGGCAGGATGGTGTCGCTGTCCGCCGCCCCTTGACGGCCTTCACGCGTACGCCGTTGCGGACTTCCTACCTTCACCAGTACCGCACAAAAGAGCCGCTGTGGCATCTCTGCGACGAGCCGTTCGACTACTCCAAAGTGAGCGAGAAGAAGCTCGCCATCCCTGAGAGGCCGACGACGCGACCGCTCGATCAGCACTATCCCAATACCAAAAATCCGCAGCTGGCCATCGAGTACAGCATTCCCGCGAGGGGATGGGTGCTTGTGGAGATCCTCGACCAGGACGGCAACAATCTGCAAGTGGTGTCGAACGCCATCTGTGATGCCGGGTATCACATGGCAGCATGGGACACGGCGAAGTATGCTTCAGGTAAGTACAAGTACCGTCTGCGCTACAACGATTTCAACGAGGTGTACGATCTAGTCCTGAACAAGGCCTGAGGGCAGGTTCCGGATCGGTTGGCACCGGCAGCCAATCCTTTCTATCCCTCGCAGGTGTTTTGGGTTGCTGCGGCCGCCTGGAGCGATGTGAAATCTCCAAAGAGACACTGGGCTCAGCGAGCACCGTTGAACTCTGCAACAGCATTGATCATCCCCACGATGTTTTCGACGGGAGTTTCTGCTTGCACGTTGTGGACCGAATTGAAGACGTACCCGCCGTGCTCCGAGAATACTTCACACCGGCGCAGGACGTGCTCGCGCACTTCAGCCGGGGTGCCGAAGGGCAGAACGTGTTGTGTGTCCACTCCTCCGCCCCAGAAAACCAGGTGGTCTCCGTGCGTTTGTTTCAGGTGTATCGGACTCATTCCTGCCGCGGAGCATTGCACAGGATTGAAAATGTCGAAACCGGATTCGATGAATGAGGGCAGGAAATTCTCGACCGCTCCGCAGGAATGCTTAAAGGTCTTCCAGGATGTGTATCCATGAATCCAGTCATTGACCTGCCTGTAGTAGGGCATCCACAGCTCTCGAAACGTCTCGACCGAGCAAAACGAAGACGTTTGCGTGCCGAAATCTGTGCCGCAGATCATCACTACATCCACCAGGTCGTCGACCCGCTCGGCGATCTTCTCCAGATTTGCCAGGGCGACTTCGCACTGCCCGGCGAAGACCTTGTGAACATAATCACGCCGCGCACGAGTCGAGATATACCATTCCGAGACATCGCGAATTCCCTTCGGTTTCTTGAGTGAAACGCCGGGGATATGGGCAATGTCACCGAAGGCGGTTCCACCGAAGCTGGCGATGACGGCTCTTCCGGTCGCTGCAGCTCTTTTGGCTTCCCGTTCCAGGTGAGACAGCTCCTGCTCTGAGATCGGCCCGTATTCCTCGAGGTTGTCTTGCGGATCCAGCCGATCCTCTTCGATCTCTTCCTGGCGAATGATCGCATCGAAAAAATGCCCTCCCTTTGGCATTCTTGCGCTCGGAGATGCAGTGATATCGCCCTGCGGGTGCATAAGCGTGTCGCCGCGTTCGTCGGTGGTAACGTTGAATTCTCCTGGGACCAGGATCTCGAGGCCGTCATGCATCCTCCAGGGTTTCCAGTTTTCGCTGGGGAATCCGAAACGAGTCATCCTCCGCCAGAGTCCCTCGACATCGATTCCCATGGCGCGTTTGAGATCTTCCTCGATCTCGCCCAGCATCTGTCCCGGATCGATGGCTCTTACCGGCTTCCTCTCCAGTCCGTAGTAGTCGCGCAAGGCGGCCACGCAACTTATGTGGATGCCGGTGACGAAGGTGCCGCCGAAATCGATGGGTACGCGATCGGGCGGCTTGTGGGCCAATGCGGCAGTTACCCTCTCCTTACCAGTCATTGCAGTGCGAGCCATGGTTCTTTCTCCAAGTTGAAACGACGAGGCACAACCCCGCTCACGTGGACGTCACCCTGGGGCTTGCAGGATTCTTTCCTAAAGCGAGACTTCGGGACAATCCCTGTTTCATGCGTCGCGCGCGTCGGTAGCGCCGCCGCTCCACCTTCGACGCCACAGACACTCGCGGACCCGGATCAGGACGAGTGAACTTCAGGACCTAAGCTTGCGTATACTATCGCATGGTGTGGCTGATCCGGATCTTGATTGTCGGAATTCCCGCGAGCCTGCTCGCAGTTCTTCATCATTATTCACCCCTCCAATTGTCGAGTGTAGTCCCATACGCCGGACTGCTACTGGTGATCACAGGGCTGATCTGCCTGATTCGCCCGCTGAAAACCATCTTTGTCCGGAGCAGGAAGGCGGCCGCATGCCTAATTGCCGTTGGCTTTTTCAGCGCAGGCCTCGCTCTGTTCTGGCCTGCCTCAACGACCACGAGATCGGAGCGCACATCCCTGCTGGACTGGGCGATGCCGCAGTATGAATTCGTAGAACACCACCAGATCCGGGTGCACGCTCCCCTTGCCAGTGCGTACTCGGCTTTGCAGGCAGTCACGCCCGACGAACTCGCGGCTTACCCTAGCCTGATGAAGGTACGCAACGCCGCCATGGGGCGCAGTTGGAGCAAACCGAAGGGCCCGTCGCCCGCCATCATTGCCATCTTTTCGGATCCCAGCTCAGGCTACATGCTGATCCAGAAGAACGAACGGGAGATGGTATTTGGCGGAGTAGGCCGCGTCCGAAAAGGAGACAGGCCGATCCTCTCATCACCTGTGGCCTTCGCCTCATTTGACCAACGGGGGTGCGTAAAGGTCGCCTTCAACCTGAAAGTCGATGACGCGGGCAATGGCTGGACAATGCTCAGTACCGAGACGCGCCTTCACGCGCCGGATCCCGAGAGTCGCCGGGCGACGGCCATCTACTGGCGCCTGATCTATCCGGGATCCGGGATGCTGCGAACGATGTGGCTCGAGGCTGCACGCACCCAGGCAGAAAAGACGCAATAACCTTCCCCGCAGTCCCAACTCCGCATTCCCGCGAACGGCGCTATGGTTCGGCAACGGGGCAAGATACCGCAATGATTGAGGGAGTGGGTGATAAGTCAGCTAGAAGTGGAATGATTGACTAGATCACGTTTACAATAAGACAAGGGTGCGCCCAATCCGTATCCAGCGACGCTGTTCAGGTGTAAAACTCGGCTGCATTCGGTGGCGCAGACGTGGATGGCGATAGGAAACTTTTTGTCAGCAGCTGCAGAGCGAGGGATTACCTATGGGACAACTGCACTACGGCAGCTAATCCTTCCTATTGCTCACCCGGAAAGGACGCATGAAAAAGAGCGTGAATGCTCGGTTCGTTATCAAGGGCTGGGATGAAAAGCCTTATAGCGAGGGCCAGGACATGCCAAGGCTTACTCGGGCCAGCGTTATCAAGACCTACACCGGCGAGATTGAGGGGGAGGGGCAGGTCGAATACCTCATGATGTACCGCCCCGACGGCTCGGCCACGTTCGTCGGACTCGAGCGAGTCGTCGGACGAATCGGCGCCAAGACCGGCACCTTTGTGCTCCAGCGCACCGGGGTATTCGAGGATGGTCAGGCGAAGGAGTCCTACTCCGTCATCCCCGGCTCCGCGACCGGAGACCTCCACGGCCTCCTTGGTGATGGCAGTTCTGCCCTTGGGCACGGCACCGAATATCCTTTTACGTTGACCTATGAGTTGGTCTAGCACCTGCGTCGCGATGTAAGGTGCTCCAGAGAATTTGCACACGCTGCGACGTTTCGGCCTTGCCTGCCGCAGCCTCGCCCCAAGATCATCTTCTGCACCGCGTTCGATCAATACGCGGTAAACGCATTCGAGCTGCACGCCGTGGACTACCTGCTCAAGCCGGTGAACCGCGTGAGGTTGGCGCAGTCAATCGAGAGATCCGGCAGAAAACTCCGGGCGATGCCGATGCAGATGTGGACAAGGTCACCAAAGCCATGCGCAGTGTGTGCACGCGCCTGCTGGTGAGGCACGCCGACCGCATTCCGCAGAAGACTGAGAGCTTCATGGCGCTCCTCCTGACTTGAGTCATCTGAGTCTAGCCATCCTACGAGAACTAGGCAACAACACCAGTCGAGAGGTGGTTGCCTCTCTGACTCGAAACTGTGGCTAGTCCCATCAGGCGGCTTCGGGAATAACTCTCCCATGACCTTTTGGGTTTATAATCGCCTCTGCTTGCGGGAGAAATCAGGCTGAAACGCTGAACAGGGCATTGACTCGGGAGAGCGCCATGAAGCGTGAGATCTTGCTTACAATTACTCTTTTGGTTATTAGTGCTGCAGCGGCCCAGGCCCAGAAGCCGCCGACGCCCAGCCCGGAACAGAAGAAGCTTGGCGTTTTTGTCGGATCGTGGACGGGCGAGGGGAATTTGGCAACCACGCCCTTCAGCCAGGGGGGCGTGGCGCGGAGCACCATGACCTGCAAATGGTACCATGGCGGATATCATCTGGTCTGCGACGCTGAAGACAGCGGACCCGTGGGCAAAAACTTCGGACACTCCATTTATGGTTATGACGCCGAAAAGAAACAGTATTTCACCTTCGGTATAGAAAGCTCCGGTTTCGCCGGTCCGGGCGGGGCGACAGTCGATGGATCCACCTGGATGTTCGACGCCAGAACCACGATGGCAGGCAAACCCTTATTGTACCGGACCGCTGTCAAATTCACCTCTCCGACAGAGCTTTCGTGGAAATCCGAATATTCCGAGGATGCCAAAACCTGGAAGGTGCAGGGCGAAGGCAAGATGGCTAGGAAACCGTAGGTCTTTACTTCGACCACAGTTTGGTGTTGGACTTGGGCATGGACCTCGGTTTAGCGGCAGGTGATCTCCCAGAATTGGACTAATGATGGTTCTTGTCCCTGTGGGCGTGGCGCCAGTTCCAGTATTCCGTCTTCTCGTCGTCTCTCCGACGGTTGAAAACTCTGTGATCTCGATGGGTCTCGACTTCCCACCGCTGGTAGTACACGCGTTCGTCACGGTTCCAGCGATGATAGTCGTGATGTTCTGTATCGTAGACGCGGACCCGTGCCGCACAACCCGAAAAGACTACGGGGAGAGCAAACATTGCCGCAGCCAGCAGCATTAAACCGAGGTATCGACGCATATGGAAACTACTCCTCGCTGAACCCTTAATTGGATCTTCCTTTTGGGCTCTTCTCCTACCATGCGCTTTCAGCCACCGTAAATATACGAAGAATCAGCCAGACGTTCCAGACTCCTGTGGAACGCCAGTCGACCAAGCGCCCTTTGTATGCCGATGTGCGCTGTGTTGCGTGCTCCGGAGTACGCAGCCGAGTGCCTGCTATACTCTGTGTCCAAAACCTGCTCTCCCGTTTTTATACCCCGTAATCCGTTCTGCTTTATTCGTTGTGCTTTCTTTGAGGTACCGTTCGATCGACTCGCGAGCGCCCGACCGGCTCCTAAGACGGCTTCAGCCAGCGGTCAAGCCAGTCGAACGCTTCTTCCTGCATTTTCAGGCTGTATAGGTGCGGATGATTATAGAACCGTCCCTCGAAATTGGGCGAGGCTCCGGCCTTCTCATAAATGGCGGCGATCTTTCTTACCGACTCCTGCATCCCGTCGAGCGGATACAGACCGTCTTTATTGCATTGCTGCACCATCAGGGGTTTAGGCGCCCGGCAACCGATCACATCGGGCAGGTCCAGGAAATGGGTCATGCCGGGGAGAAAGTGGATGTAGCTGTGGGTGACCACGTAGCGCCTGATCAAGTGCCGAAGGGTGGACATCCACCCGACGGAAACCGCACATTGAATCCGGTCGTCGAGCGCGGCCAGAAAGTCGGTCCTGTAGCCGCCCATCGAGATGCCGAGGCAGCCAATCCTGGATGGATCGACCTCAGGGCGGCTCGCTAGGTAATCCACCGTCCGGATGTCGTCCCAGTGCACGATGCCCTGCCACGTCGTGCCTGCCCAGAACAGGCTGCGAGCCAGCGCCGATTCGCCTTGGCTCGATTTGCGGTTCAAATAATCAACGTCATCCTGGGAATATTTTGAGCGATCCGCGCCCAACTTCTGTGCATCCGCATCGAAAAGTGTTCTGCGTTCGCCAAAGTAGAAAGAGTCGATGGATATGACCACGTAGCCCCTAAGGCAGAGCGCAAGCGAGGTAGACCTCCCTTCGTAATTGTCGCGCCGGTAGCGCGTGATCGCCGGATGCTCTCCCCCGGGTACCGGCATCACCTTTTCCTTGCCGTAGAGAAACATTCCGCCGTGAGAATGAAGATCGACAACGGCAGGGTGTGGTCTCTTCCTGCCTTTGGGAATCAGTACATAAGCCGGCACCCGGAACCAGGGGGTCGTCGAGAACTGAATCCGCTCTTGAAAATAATCGGGGAATTCCCACCGTCCGACCACTTCCGGCGCCGGTGAGACCGGCGGCGGGGAATAATGGAACAATTCGAAAAGCTTGTTTCTAACCGTGGCGCGGTAGCTGGCTGCATCGTGGTAGGGTGTTTCGAGCCATGACATAGGATACCGGCATTGATCAGCCAGCATTTTTATTTCTGAGTAGATGCTTCCAGTGTCGCTCCCCGAGCAAGTGCCATCGCGAAGACAGGGGACCCCATCAGGTATCTGAGGCGACTCAAATCCTGCGACACCGACCTCGATCGCACCCGAGCCAATTGCACCCATAAAAACACGTCGGGTCACTCCTTCCGAATCCCAGGGATTTTTGTTGCCACTTTTTCCCGGCATGAGAGTTCTCCAATTGAAGACTGCGCATTCAGTGAAGGAATCTCTGGAAAACGCCGTGCCCGCCTCGCTCAACGCAGCCGGGCTTCCTGGGCGCGCTTTTGGCAGACCGCGCGGCCCTCAAGAAAAGCCGCGATGGATGCCTCTCTATCCCCCGGTTTTGGGAACCTGGCACTCGTCTTAAGCCATTCGATACGGTAGTCAAGGTACCGGGTGCAGTACTGCGCGTCATCCCAACTGCGGATCGGCCTGGCATCCCTTCGCCTCCGTGTGACTAGAATACGCTTCAAAGAGGCAAGCACAAACGTCTTTGGTTCCGCTCCGCTCCACAACAGCTCACGCACCATCCAGCCCGAGCTGATCGTTCACCGCAGGACGGAGTTTCTGCTTGCACCCCAAGTACAACTCATGATCGGTGCCGCTTCCGACGACATCCGGATGACCGGGAAAATTGACGCCAGATGAATCAGCCATTTTTGGATTAAGTGCGACAACACCCGCGCCACAGCCAAGGCAACCAGCGCACCTAACCCGCCCTGACAAGATCAAGGAAGACGATGACCGATGGATTACCGACGGAGACGTACTGGCCGGTGAAGTCGAGGTCGCCGGTTTGGCGATTCACACGAAATATGGCGATGTTGTCGCCTCTCTGATTGCAGCAATAAAGCCATTGTCCGGTGGGATCGAAATTGAAACTCCGGGGATAGTTCCCTCGCGTCCATCTTTCCCCGACAAATGTCAGGGTGCCGTCTGGAGCTATGGAAAAAATCCCAATGCTATCGTGCAACCGGTTACCTGCATAAACAAACCGCCCATCGGCGGAAAGCAGGATCTCGGAACAGAAGTTGCTGCCGGCAAAACCGGAGGGCAGGGTGGAGATCGTCTGCCGCGAGACTAGATGGCCAGTGGCGGCATTGTAATCAAACAGTACGATGGTCGAGCTCTCCTCCTGAATGGAATAGAGCCAACGGCCGTTGGGGTGAAAAACGAAGTGCCGCGGCCCATCTCCGGGTGGAAGCGAGACGGCAGGCATATCGCCGGGCGCCAGCACGCCCTTCTGCTCATCGAACTTCCAGATGAAGATCTTGTCCAGGCCCAGGTCTGCATGGAACACGAAGCGT
>DASQID010000745.1:0-8435 GCA_035631775.1 Acidobacteriota bacterium | reverse complement strand
AGGTTAGGGATTGGGGATTAGGGACCAGGGATCGATTTCGGGGAACTAGGATTGCTGAGGAGGAGTACAATCCGTTTAGAGCAATTGGTAGCGGGTAAGTCGATTCGAAGCTATGTGAAAAGAGCACATTTTCTTGAAGTTCCCTACTCCTGACCCCTGACCCCCGTCCCCCGGCCCCTTCTCCAATATCGCTATGACATCACGCCTACGAGAGCGTCTCGATAAGTAATTGACGGCCGGGGGAGATACATACTAGATTCCCTGTTCAAACGGGAGGACAGGGAGTGAGGATTCTCATAACTGGAGGCGCCGGTTTCATAGGGTCATTCCTGGCTGAGGCGTACCTCGAACAGGGCGAGGAAGTATACGTCATCGACGACCTCTCGACCGGCAGTCTCGAAAACATCAAACCACTGCTCAAGAACTCCCAATTCCACTTCGTCAACGACACAATCCTCAACCGCGAGGTCATGCTGGAGCTGATAGGGATTTGTGATGTGGTGGTCCACCTCGCGGCCGCAGTCGGCGTGAAACTAATCATCGAAGAGCCTCTCAAGTCCATACATACCAACATAGTCGGGACGGAGAACGTTCTGGAACTATCAAACAAGTTCCGCAAGAAGACGTTCATTGCATCGACCTCGGAGGTGTACGGCCGGAACTCCAAGGTGCCGCTCTCCGAGGACGACATGCGTATTTACGGCTCGACCGATCTCGCACGCTGGAGCTATGCGGCGACCAAGGCGATGGATGAGTTCCTTGCGCTCGCCTACTACCGAACAAAGCAGCTGCCGGTCATCATTGCTCGCTTTTTCAATACCGTCGGACCCAGGCAGACCGGCAGATACGGGATGGTGGTCCCCCGATTCGTGGGTCAGGCGCTCCGCAACGAGCCCATCACCGTCTACGGCGACGGCACTCAAACCCGCAGCTTTACATACGTCGAGGATGTGGTTCGAGGCGTGCGAGGACTGGTCGACGAGCCGCGAGCAGTGGGCGGGATTTTCAACATCGGCGGCGAATTGGAGATCTCCATTAACAACCTGGCAGCCAGAGTGAAGGCTCTCACCGGCAGTTCGTCATCGATTGTGCACATACCCTACGAGAACGCGTACATGGAGGGCTTCGAGGATATGGAGCGCCGCGTCCCGGACATCTCGAGGATCCGGGAGCTCCTCGGATACAGGAATACGCATGACCTGGATGATATGCTTTCCAAAGTTGTGGAATACGAAAGAACGCGAATTTAAGGGACACCATTTTCGCAGTGCTGGAGAGAAGACTTCCACCAGAGACACGAGGCGATGGCTCAAGCCGACTGCAGTGTCTGCCGCGGAACCAATATCGAACTGTTCTGCACAGCTTCGGATAGGGTTCTGAATACGACCAGCGAAACCTGGCAGATTTTGCGGTGCAGAGGGTGTGGGTTTGGTTGGACTTCTCCCCAGCTTCAGCTTGATCGCATCGCTTCCTACTATCCCCCGGCGTACCTTGGTGACGTCAACCACATCCTGGAGGAATACCTTTCGGGAGACCTCCACGGGAGCCGCTCCTGGCGTGGTGAGACGGAGAAGGTCCGGCTGCTGATGCGTTACATCCGCGGCGGCAGGATCCTGGACGTCGGTTGCGGCGCAGGACAATTCCTGTGGGCTCTCGATCCCCGGTGCTGGGAGAGAATAGGCGTCGAACTCTCCGGTGCAACGGTAGACCTTGTGCGGAACCGGCTCCCTTCGTTGCGTCTGATTGCGGGAGATATCTACTCGGCCGAGCTGCAGGCAGATGAATTCGACGCGATAACTTTTTGGCACGTGCTCGAGCACCTGCCGGACCCGGAGGCAGTGCTCAACCGAGCCGCAACCCTGCTTCGTCCCAACGGGTGGCTGTTCATCTCCCTGCCTAATCTCGGCAGCATTCAGGCAAGACTCTTCAGGAAATACTGGTACCCCTTCGACGATGTGCCGAGACACCTCCACCATTTCTCAGAGAGCTCGCTGGACTTGCTGCTCGAAAGGGCTGGAATGAAGGTCCAAAAGCGACTCTTGTTTTCACCCCTGGTTGATTTTCACTCGCTGAAGCATAGCTTGATTCACTGGTCGGAGGATTGGTTCAGGGCACGCCTCCCGTACTATGCACTGAAGCCTTGCCTCTTCCTTTTCCAGCTCCTGGAGCGGCTCACAGGCAGCTACGGTATCCTGACGGTGGTTTCCCGAAAACCGACCACAGTACGATGCCGTCGATGACGCACTACAAACCTTCAAGCCCTTGCCACTTCGACAAGGATACAACATCTGTCTTGTGTCTTGGCGTCTTTGCGGTGGCTTCTTAAAAAGCCACCGCAAAAGCGCTAAGACCGAAGGAACACGAAACTCCTTTGGTTGCGGTATGAGGCATCGTGAAACACCAGGGATGTTCTTCGAGATTCTCGGCGTACTTTGTCGTCCTGGTCTGAAAGTACGCGAAGAGAATCAAGAAGACTCGTGCGGGCAAATAGAATCCTCAGGATAGTAGGAGGATTTTCTCCGTATAATGGGCTTCCATGGAGATTTCCGATATCCTGCCCGCGACGGAAGAGGATCGCGAATGGGCCGCGCAATTGATGGCCCGATCCGAGCCATGGATCACGCTGCGCCGCGGATTAGTGTCTTGCCGCACCACGTGCAGCCAGCCGGAAAGGCAGCTTTTCATTGCGCACGCAGGCTCGAAGCCCTGCGGCTTCATCCTTCTGCAGAGGAGGGGCGTAGCCGGCTCGCCCTACATCGCTTCCATCGAGGTCGTGCCTGAATTCCGTGGCAAGGGGGTCGGCAGCCGATTGTTGAGTTTCGCGGAAGACCTGTTCCGGGGTGAAGCGAAACACATCTTTTTGTGCGTATCCTCATTCAATCCCCGGGCGAGGGCGCTCTATGAAAGACATGGTTACTCGGCGGTGGGAGAGCTGAAGGATTACATCATCGACGGAGCGTCGGAAATCCTGATGCACAAGCGGCTGGGGAAATCGTGAGCAGGTTTCCCTGGCGCATAATCTCGCTGCTCTGCGCTACGGCGACCGCCAGCTATCTGTGCCGCGTGAACGTTTCCGTCACGGGCGCTCTGCTGATGTCCGACTTCGGTCTGTCTCAAATCCAGATGGGCCATGTATTCAGCGCATTTCTCCTGGGCTACGCGCTGTTTCAAATCCCGGCAGGGTGGCTGGCTGATCGCTTGGGGGCGCGCCGGGTCCTGATCCTGTCGGGCTGGTGGTGGGTGATATCCACCTCACTGATGACCTTTGCCGGCCGAGGATTACTTCAGGGAAGCGCGGTGTTCGGGGTGTTTCTTGTACTTCGCTTCGCCCTTGGCGTAGGAGAAGCGCCCACATTCCCGGGCGCAGCACAGGGGGTGTCGAGGTGGGTTATTCCAGTGCAACACGCGAGGGCCAACGGCCTCATCCTCGCCGCGATCGGACTGGGATCGGCACTGGCCCCGCCGCTTCTCTCTGTTGCAATGGTCCGATGGGGCTGGCGGGCCGCCCTGCTGATATCCGCAGTTCCCGCACTCGCCATCGTCCTCGCATGGCATTTTGCATGCGAGCCGGACGCGTGTCGGCATGAGGCTGCGTCTCGGGATTCAATCCTCAGATCTTCCGAATCGCCCGCACGTTTACGCTCATTGAGGTTCGTGCTGCTGACGGCAAGTTACTCGCTGCAAGGCTATGTCGGCTACATCTTCGTCTTCTGGTTCTATCTCTACCTAGTGCAGGTTCGCCATTTCGACCTGATGCGAAGCGCGCTGCTGAGCAGCATGCCGTGGATTCTGTCCATCCTCTCGATTCCATCAGGGGGCTGGATTTCGGATTGGCTGGCGGCCGGCCGAGCGGGTTTGGCCTGGGGGCGACGCCTGGTACCGCTATTCGGTCTCGGTCTTGCCGGAGTCTTTCTCGCCTTGGGTGCGCACACCGGAAACGCCTACATGGCGGCTGTATCCCTCGCATTGTCCACTGCACTGGTGCTGTGCGTCGAAGGTCCGTTCTGGGCCACGATGATGGAGATAGCAGGTTCGAGGAGCGGCACTGCCGGCGGCATCATGAACATGGGAAGCAACGTGGGTGGTCTTATTTCGCCGGTGCTTACACCGGTCCTTGCCGCCTCGATAGGGTGGGAGAATGCTCTGCTCCTTGCCGCCGGCATTTCAATAGTCGGTGCCGTAATGTGGTTCTGGATCACTCCTGATCCCCCAAATCGCTGAACACGCGCGGCATGGGCTACTGAATTCCCCCGCTCATGCACTGCCTATCGCAGGAGACCGGCCCCTGGGGAAAGAGCGAGCAGGACGAGACATCGACTGGCATGTATGAGCCAAAGCTTACCTGGCTGTGTAAAAGCCTGATCTTCGCTGGCTTACTCTGAACAGGACAGAAAACAGTGTGTTCGGCAACCTTCAGCGGCCACCGCTGGGAGAAGAGGAAAAAAAACAGCCAAGCGACAATCACGCCGGCGAGGACAATAAAGATGGTCAGGGCCATGGGACGCCACCTCCGTATGGATCGCCCTATTATAGCGCTCAAAGTCGTTGAAGGATTTCGTTGAAAGGGAGTATGTTTGCATCGGTCGGCCTTAGGGCTGGCGCAAGAGTAAGTTCACATTCTGCTGCTGACCCCCAGGCCCGCTGGCGAGGCGCGAACGACGAGCTATACCCGGGGTGGTATGTGAGGAGCGAGCAACAAGGCCTGCGGGCCGCAGCCTGAAAGGGCGCGGCGGCGGGCGTCGCGCCAGAATGTGAATTTATTCTTGCGCCAGCCCTTAGCCCCTCCGTGCCGGGAAATTCCATGAACTCAATCTTGGACGGTTGGCACATGAACTTCACAACGAAAATCAGCCTTGTCGTTTTGGTGATTGTGGGTGCTGGTGTGGATGTTTCCCGAACGGGCTCGGCCGCGGAGTACGAGCCTAAATTTGGAGTGCAGACCTGGACGCTGCGGAATCTGGATTTCGACCAGGTCGTCGCATTCGCGGTGAAGCACAACATCAAGTATCTGGAAATGATCGCGAAGCACATGGACCCATACGCCCTCCCGAAGAAACCATGCGCAAGAAAGCCATACTCGCTAAGAACGGTCTTGTCTGTTACACATTCGGTGTCAACGGTACTTCCCTGGACAAGGAAAGGAACCGCAAGCTTTTCGAGTTCGCAAAGTTGATGGGAATCAACCTGATCATCGTCGAACCTAAGGACATGAGCGAGTGGAATAACCTCGAGGAGCTCGTGAAGGAGTACAACATCCGACTCGCAATCCACAACCATGGTCTCAAGACGACCTATGGGAATCCGGAAACCGTGAAAAAGATCCTTGCCCAGCGCGACCCGCGCATCGGAGTTTGCCTCGACATAGGCTGGGTTACAGCATCAGGCTTTGACGCGGCCAAACTCTTCAAAGAGTATCAGGGCCGGGTTTTCGACATCCATCTGAAGGACAAGAGGGTTGTGAAGTCCGACGACAAGGAGGTCGTGCAAGATGTAGCCATCGGATCCGGGGAAACGAACCTGAAGGGGCTCTTTCAACAGCTGAAGGCCGAAGCTTGGACCGGCGTGCTGGCTTTAGAGACCGACCAGGACTTGAAGGATCCGACAGAGTATGTTGAGCAGGCCATCAAGTTTGTGAAGGAAAATGAACCCTGAAACAATCGCGGATTCCGGATTGCGGATTTCTGAGATCCACAGTCGGCGATCCACATTCCGCAGTCAACAATCGAAGGACAAATCCATGCAGATTAAGCGATCGCTTATGACTACCTTTGTTGTTTTCAGCCTGACCTTCCTGACGACAAAAAGCTCTGTGAGCCAGGAGGGCGCCGGTGCTCCGGAAGCGCTGAAGGTAAAATGGGAGGAACTGACGTCACCCGATTTCGTTCGTGCGGTCGCCAAGTCCGGCGGCACCTGCGTGATTCCGCTGGGGATCATCGAGAAGCACGGCCCCCATCTTCCCCTCGGCACTGACCTGTTAGACTCCCGCGAGGTCTCAGTGCGCGCGGCTTTGAAGGAATATGCGATCGTGTTTCCGCCCTACTATTTTGGTCAAATCTTTGAGGCAAGGCATCAGCCGGGTACCGTCGCCTACAGTCAGAAGCTGATGTGGGAAATGCTGCAGGAGACGTGTGACGAGCTGTCCCGCAACGGCATAAAGAAGATAATCCTCATGAACGGCCACGGGGGAAACAACAACTTCCTTCCCTTTTTCTGCCAGTCGCAGCTCGCCGGCCGCAAGGACTATGCCGTCTTTCTCTTTCAGCCGCCGCGCGACCCGGATTTTGAAGCACAGGTGAAGAAGATGCGCAAGACCACTCTGGAGGCCCATGCAGGTGAGGTGGAAACCTCAAGCGTGATGGCTCACCGTCCGGATCTGGTCAAGCTGAATGAGGCCGGGAGTCAGTCTGGAGAAAACCAGAAGCGTCTCACCAATATTCCAGGCCTTTACACCGGGATCTGGTGGTATGCCGCATACCCGAACCACTATGCGGGCGACGGCAGTGCGGGAAGCGCGCAGCTGGGAGAGTTCGTGATTGAGCATCAGGCCACTCTGCTGGCAAAGGCCATCAAGGAAGTGAAAGAGGACCAGAACACCCTGGAACTCCAGAAGCGTTTCTTCAGCCAGGCTGACAGTCCCCTGAATACCAAGCCCGAGAAATAGAAGTGATGGTGTCAGGTCTTGGAATTTTCGTTTTGCACACAACTCTCACTGATGAGGAGATTCGGAGGCAAAATGAAACTCTCAAGACCTGACACAACAAATGGAGGCAATTGGGATGGCCCGCAAGGGCGGAACATTTAAAAATATCAAGCTTGGGAAGAACGTCTACCGCCAGATGAAACGCCGCGGCGCACCAGATCATCATCCGCCAGCAAAGCAGCTGTCGCCAAAATCGCCCAAGAAATAGGTGGGACCCGCAGGGCTCCCGCAAGAATGACCAAAGGGCTGGCGCAAGAATAAGTTCACATTTTGGCGCGAGCACCGTCGCGCCTGCGGCGCTCTTGGGGCGGGCAGATGCGAGGCGCCGCGACGCAGGCGATGTCGGTGTATATCGTCGAGGAGCGGCAACGAAGCAGATGCCCGCCCGCCGCCGCGCCCTTTCAGGCTGCGGCCCCCAGGCCCGCTGGCTTTGTTGCTCCGCTCCTCACATACCACCCCGGGTATAGCTCGTCGCTCGCGCCTCGCCAGCGGGCCTTGGGGCCAGCAGCAAAATGTGAAGGTATTCTTGCGCCAGCCCTAAGTTCTGCTGCAGGCTCGGGACAAAGGCCCAGCCGCTACCTGGCGGCGCTGCGCGCGCGGCGGATTTGCTCGGCGTGATCGTGCGCGTGCTTTGCGTAGATTTCAAGCCATGTCTCGGCCGTGTATCGCCCGCTCTCAGTGTGAGTTCCACCTCGAGTCCAATCGGCGTCGCTCATGCGCTCCAGAATGGTCGCGGTGGACAGCCGGGCAGACTTGAACGCCTCCAGTGATGCCTCGATCGGCCTGTCATAGAAAAGCCGCCGCGCGAATTCCTTCTCGTCATAGGCCACGATCGTAGGGTTATCCTCGGCAATCAGCCTCCGCAACCGTATCGCGGAAGTCATCTCGCTGTCGGCCAAGTGGTGAACAATCTCACGCGGCGACCATTTGCCGGGCGCGGGCCGCCGGTCGAGCTGGCTCTCGCTCATGTCCTCCAGGGCAGCCGTCACTGCGCGATAACCATCCTTATATCTGTCAATCAACCGCTTCCGAGTTCCGACATCCATGCTTTCCTCCTGTTGCAGTCCCGATCTGTCCCATAAGATTATCCTGAGCCCGATCACAGCGCATGAGGTTTTTGTTGTGACGTGGGTGGACTCGTGAAGGAGCCTGAATATGAACGGCAGAAGCCGGACTGAGCTCAAACTAGGAGCGCATGTACAGGTTGTCCAGAAACAGGATCAGGGTTCCGGAAAACTGACGGAGGGCTTTGTTCAGGAAATCCTGACAAGATCAGCCTCCCATCCACACGGGATCAAGGTTCGCCTCACGAGTGGAATAGTGGGCCGGGTGAAACAGGTACTCCCCGATTCTTAGGGCTCTCGCAGAAATAATTTCACAGTTTGACGCTTGCGCCGGGCGGCTGATGCGGAGAGTCATGGCAGGCCGCGTAGCGGCCGTGTGAATTCAGGCCGGCCTTACAACCCGGATAATTCATGAAGAATAGCAATTGTGCACTGGGTCTGAGCGGGCCTTGCATAACTCCTGTGCGGACGGGTCAGCGACCCGTCCGGCTGACGATGGGGCCAAGGCACAAGAATTATTCACGCCTCGCCGCTATGTTTATTTCTTCTGGCGCATGCCTGTAGCAGGTTGTTGCTCGCGACGGGCCACTGACCCGTCGCCACAGGAATCCCGTGAACACGGTGTCTAAATCGAAGATGCGAAGAAACACAGTTTAATTTGAACCACAACA
>DASQID010000744.1:0-1540 GCA_035631775.1 Acidobacteriota bacterium | reverse complement strand
ATCGGTGTATATCGTCGAGGAGCGGCAACGAAGCAGATGCCCGCCCGCCGCCGCGCCCTTTCAGGCTGCGGCCCGCAGGGGCCAGCAGCAAAATGTGAAGTTATTCTTGCGCCAGCCCTAATGTCTGAAGAAAAATGCGGGTAGGAGTTCTCCCGGTGCCTTGTCTCCCTCATACAGCACGGCCTCAAGGAACAGCCCTGAGGGAGGAGCGGTCCACTCGGCAACCTGTGCGGTGGAGTCCGCCATAAATTCCCCCAGGTCGTTCAAGGAGAGATTCCCTCTCCCGATCTCCACCAGGACTCCCACAATACGCCGCACCATTTTCCAGAGGAAATGCGAAGCCCCGATGCGAAACAGGATCAGGTCGCCGTGACGTGCAAGTTCGGAATGACTGACCTCGACAAGCGTGGATACGTCGGTACCCCCCTTGTCGCAGAAGGCTGAAAAATCGTGCCTTCCGGGCAGCAGGGAGGCAGCGGCTTTCATCGTTTCGACTGCAAGACTGTCCTTCACCCACCAGACAAACGGCTTGGCGAACGCTCGACGCTGGGTGGAGACCTGGTAGAGATAGAAGCGCTCGACGGCATCGTGCCGGGCGTGGAAACGCGGCGGCGCCTCAGCCACGTCGAGAATGTTTATGTCTGCAGGCAGCACGTCGTTGAGTTCTCTCCGGAGCTTTGCAGCCGGCAGCGAGTCGTGTGCCCTCAGGTAGGCAACCTGTTTCAGAGCGTGAACCCCGGCATCAGTGCGCCCGGCTCCCACAATTTCAGGCCGCTCGCCCAGGAGTGTCTCAGCAGCCTTGCGCAATTCTCCCTGGACCGTGCGGGCATTGGCCTGCTCTTGCCAGCCGCGATAGCGCGTGCCTTGATACTCTATAACCAGCTTCCATTTGGGCATGACGATGGCAGTACTGATTGGTTCTACGGATCATAGGCAAGGTTGGACAACAGCCAACGCTCGACAGTGCGTTGATCCATCTGCTTTCGGTCCGCGTAGTCCGCCACCTGGTCTCGACCGATCTTGCCCACGGCGAAGTAACGCGCTTCGGGATGTGCGAAATAAAGACCACTGACGGAACTCGCGGGAAGCATGGCAAAACTCTCGGTAAGTTGGATGCCCGTGGTTTCCTCCGCGCGCAGCAAATCGAAGAGGAGCCGTTTTTCCGTGTGATCCGGACAGGCCGGATATCCTGGGGCCGGTCGAATCCCCCGATAGCGTTCGCGGATCAGGTCTTCCCTGCAAAGGTTTTCCGTCCGGCCATAGCCCCAGTCTTGCCTTGCCCGCTTGTGCAGCAGCGCGGCAAATGCCTCTGCGAGGCGGTCCGCCAGCGCTTTGGTCATGATCGCGCTGTAATCATCATGGTCGCGCTCGAATTGGCTGCAGAGGGCTTCCACTCCGATGCCCGCTGTCACGGCAAATGCGCCGAGATAGTCGGCAACTCCGGCGGTAGTGGGCGCAATAAAGTCCGATAATGCCTGATTCGGCTGCCCCTCACCTCTGTCCTCCCGCTGACGCAGTGTGTGGAATTTCACCAAGGTTC
>DASQID010000743.1:0-2576 GCA_035631775.1 Acidobacteriota bacterium | reverse complement strand
TAATCTCGTGGGCCACCTGCTGGCCGCTTTTCTCGTCCTGGTCGGCGATCACCACAGCCCGCGCTTCCTGGCTTGCAAAGGCCTTCGCCAGGGCGCGACCGATTCCATTGGAGCCACCGGTTACAACGACAACTCTTCCTTGAATTTGCATGCGGTAGAAGATAAATGCTTCTGCTCCGTCTTTCAAATGCGCATTCGTGCTACACCGTCAACAGCTCCTGCACCTTGAAATCAAGCTGCTTCAACGAAAATGGTTTCTGCAGAAAAGGCGTGCTGGGGATCGAGATGCCGGCTTGCAGCACGACCTCGTCGCCATGGCCTGAAACAAATAGCACTTTCGTCTGCGGACGAATCTGCAGCAGGCGATCGGCAAATTCGCGCCCGTTCATCTCGGGCATCACTACATCGGCAATCACCAGGTCGAGTTGTGGAATCCCAGGGACCAATTCCAGGGCTTCTTGCCCGCTTCCGGCGCACCGCACGGAGTATCCAATGGAGCGCAACAGCTCGGCATTGTTGTGCAGAATCTCAAGCTCATCTTCCACCAACAGGATATTGGTACCGCCCTTACGAACGGCGATGGCTCCCGAACTGGCTGCATCGTCGGTTTGGGGAGCGAGCGGAAGCAGAATCGATATTTGTGTCCCCTGTCCCGGAGTCGATTCGATGCCGATCTCTCCTTCACGCTCTTTTACGATGCCATATACCGTCGCGAGCCCCAGGCCGGTGCCGCGTCCCGAGGATTTGGTCGTGAAGAAAGGCTCAAGAGCATGGACTCTGGTCTCCTCATCCATACCTTCGCCCGTATCCCTGATCCGTATCGCAAGACAAGGCACTTCCGCAGGAGCTGGGCCGGTTTGGTTGTCAGTCTCGATCGTGAGTTGACCGCCGTGGGGCATGGCGTCCCGGGCATTCACGGCAATGTTGAAGATGATCTGCTCGAAATGGGTCTTGTCGATCACAATGGAACCCCGAGAGCGCAAATCCACCTTGATCTCGATGTCCTCCCCGATCAGCCGGGACAACATGCCGGCCAACTCACGCAATGCCTGGTTGGGGTCAAGAAAGACAGCGCGGTTGGTCTCCTTGCGGCTGAAGGTGAGCAACTGGCGGGTAAGGCCACTGGAACGTTGCGTGGCCTCAATCACTTTGGAGCAGTAGCGACCATAGCGGTCATCGTGTCCGAGTTTGGCTTCCAGGAGTTCGGCATATCCGCTGATGACGCCCAACAGGTTGTTGAAATCATGAGCGACACCGCCGGCAAGGCGTCCCAGAGCATCCATCTTCTGTGCCTGCAAAAACTTAGCTTCCAGTTCTTGTTGTCCAGTATGGTCCAGCAACATGCCAAAAGTGCATTCTCTTTCGCCAACACGAACCAGCGTGCCAAAATAGATGCCTACGTGACGCTCGCCTTCCGCATCATTGAATTCCAATTCCAGATTTCGAATCGAACCTTCGGAGCGTATCTTCTGCAGAAATATGGACCGTTCTTCCTGAGACCTCCAGAACCCAAGATCCGTACTGGACTTTCCGATTACCTCGTCCGCGGAGCGCTTCAGAAGACGCAGCAGGTTCTCGTTTACGTTCAGGAACTCTCCATCCAGGGAGATGATGGCGCAGGCCATAGGACTGTAGTGAAACACAGCGGCAAACCTCTCCTCCGACTGTTTCAACGCCATTTCCGTATGTTTTCTTTCTGTGATGTCGATGGCTGAGCCCTCGATCATCTCTTCGCCGGTGATGCTATGCACGATTGTGGCGCTTTCCAGGATCCAGAAGGCTTGACCATCTTGCCGCCGTTGCTGGGATTCGTAGTTCAGTACCCGGCCTTCGGCCCTTAGATTTCCCATGAACTTCTCGCGGTCCTTTGGATCAACATAACAGGCAATCGCCGACGCGGAGAGCGCCTGGGCTTTTGAGCTGAAGCCGTACATCTCCACAAAAGCGCTGTTGCAGTCCAGAAGCCGTCCATCAAACGTTGAGGCATATACGGCTGCCAGGTCTTCTTCGAACAGCGACCGGTATTGGTGGGCGATATTGGTGGCCAATTCAGCCTGGTTCTCAAACAATGTGAGGATCATTCCAATCACAACGAAATATTTAGGCAGGTCCCAAATCACGCTCTGATTGCCGGGTCCGAGGATCGGGGTATGCATAAACTCGGCCAGCACGAATGTGCCGCCCCAGGCAAGAAATGAGACGGAAGTGGTAATGACTCCGGGACTGAACCTGCGATAGTAACGCCAGTAAAGCAAGCCCGATACGGCAAAGAACGTGCTGAGAAAAGAAAACAATCCCGCAGCAGGGTTCTGGAGGAATGCCTGCTGAATAGACCAGATTCCCTGGGGTATGACCACCAGACCGAAAACATACAGATAGCGGCCCTTCGAACCATAGTATCGGAGTACATGGAACACGCTGACGCTGGCGGCTATGAACACGAGCACTGGATAAATCCAGAATTGCCGGGTGTTCCAGACCATGCACATGGTATAGATCACCGACATGGCGCCGGTCAGGATCACGAACGCGATTCGCTTTCTCTTATCGGTATAGATGGCAGAAACTGACAGCAG
>DASQID010000742.1:0-7617 GCA_035631775.1 Acidobacteriota bacterium | reverse complement strand
TGAGAGCCATCGATTCGCAGCGCCAGCTTTTTCAGGCCGTACTGGATCACACACCCGCGGGTATTGCCATTCTTGACGGCGATACGCTCCGGGTGAAGTGGGCTAATCCGTCCTTTCGGCAGGCGCTTTATGAAGGAACCGGCGGTATCGACGTCACCGGACTGCGCCCGGAGGACTATCTTCCACGCGACGCGGAGACTGGCGTTGTCGGGGTACTTCGGACGGTAGCTTCCAGCGGCCGGCCCTATTTCAGTCCGGAGTACGAGTTTTCGGGCTTTCCCGGCGGCCCCAGGTATTGGCGCTGGTCCGTGCTTCGGTTGAACGCGCCGGAGAATTCGCATCCTGACTTGATGACGGTGTTGACCGAAATTACCAGTGAAGTGCTCTCCCGGAAAAAGATCGAAGAGCTGGCCGCACAACTGGAAGAAAAACGGGAAGTGCTGGAATTGCGCAATCGCGAAGTGGAGCGCGCCAACCGAATGAAGAGCGAATTCCTGGCTAACATGAGTCACGAGCTGCGAACCCCGCTGCACTCGATCATCGGTTTTTCCGAACTGCTGTCCGAGGACGAGGCCGGTGAACTCAATAAAAAGCAGAAACGCCAGCTCGATCATATCCTCAAGGGTGCACGACATCTTTTGTCGCTTATCAATGACATATTGGATCTTTCCAAGATCGAAGCCGGCCGGCTCGAACTGCACCCGGAGAGCTTCGTGGCGGATGGGGCAATCAGCGAAGTGCTGACGATCGTCAGCCCCATGGCAGCAGCCAAGAAAATCGCAATCCGCAAAGAAACGGAACCGGACCTCGTCATTTGGGCCGACCGGCTGCGCTTCAAGCAGATTCTCTATAATCTGCTGAGCAACGCAGTGAAGTTCACACCGGACGCCGGGACAGTCTTGATTTCCGGCGCCCTGAAGGGCGGATCGGTGGAGATTTCAGTGACAGACAGCGGGATAGGGATTCCTCCGGAAGAACAGGACGCCATCTTCGATGAATTTCATCAGGCGAATGAAACTACGAGGGGGGTGAAAGAAGGCACGGGCCTCGGACTCACCATCTGCCGGCGCCTGGTTGAAAACCATGGAGGGCAGATCGGGGTCACCAGCAAGGTGGGCAAGGGCAGCTGTTTTACATTCACGCTGCCGCTCCTTTCGGAGGCGGTGATGCGGGAGGACGATGCGGTTTCACCTGTACCGACGGCCAAGGCTCCGCGTGTTCTCATCGTCGATGATGAGTTGGAGGCACGCGAGCTTCTGGTCAACTATGTAGAGTCGGAGCGTTTCTACGCAGCCACTGCAAACTCCGGAAAGGAGGCGATCAGGAAAGCCCTCGAATTTCATCCGGATGTCATAACACTGGATGTGCTGATGGGAGCGGAAGACGGATGGATGGCGCTCCATGAATTGAAGACGAATCCGCGAACCGCAGCGATTCCCGTGATCATCGTTTCCGTGCTGGATGAAAAGCAGACGGGTTTCGCTCTGGGGGCCGCCGAATACCTCGTCAAGCCGGTGTCCAAAGACACCTTGCTTGCTGCGCTGGCCAGACATGTTGCGCGTAACCAGAAAGGACCGACCCGCGTACTCGTAATTGATGACGAAATGGATGCACTCCAACTTGTGGCAGAAGTGCTGCAATCGGCGGATTACCTCCCCGTGGCTGCCGGAAGTGGAGAGGAAGGGCTGAGAATTCTATCTCAACTTCGCATCGACGGGATTGTGCTTGACCTCTTGATGCCGGGAATGGACGGATTCGAAGTCCTGCGCCGGATCAAGCACGATCCGAATTTACGCGATATTCCAATATTCATCCTGACGGCGAAAGACCTGAACAAGGCGGAACGGGAGTTGCTGGCCCGCCAGGCCAATGTTCTCTATCAGAAAGGAGCGGCGTGGCGGAAAGATCTGCTGGTGCAGATCCAGAAGGCCGTCGGCCCGTCGAAAACGAAAACCATTCTGGTCGCCGACGACAGCGAGGAGAGCCGCGAGTTCATCCGGGATGTCTTCGCATCGCGGGATTATCGGATAGAGGAAGCCTGCGACGGCCAGGACGCGCTCAGAAAGATACAAGACATTGAGCCCGACTTGGTTGTGATGGACATGCGCATGCCTCGCATGGATGGTTATGCCGTTTTGCGCAAAATCCGCGAGGATGATCGCTTCTCGAGCCTTCCCGTGATCGCTCTCACGGCGTATGCGATGAAGGGCGAGAGGGAGGCCGCCCTCGCCGCAGGTTTCAACGGATACATTTCCAAACCAGCGGACCCGAATGCGCTTCGAAGTCAGGTAGAACAGCTGCTGAAGCGCTGAATGTGTCACACCACGACGTTGTGTCGTAGCCGAAGGAGAAAGGATTGTCCTATGGGAATGGCGTCCGAATCAGCTGTAAAGCTGGTGGCTATAGATGACGAGCCTGAGAGTCTCGAGCTGATTGAGGACGCTCTCACTAAACCCGGCCTCGAAGTCTTGACGACATCGGACCCGGATTCGGGTTGGGAATTGGTGCGCAAGATGCACCCGCAGATAGTGTTGCTCGATCTGGTCATGCCGGGCGTCAGCGGCATGGACTTGCTTGCCAGAATTGTGGGGTGGGACCCCGGGATTGATGTCCTCTTGCTAACCGGACATTACTCGACCGAATCTGCCGTCGAGGCGATCCAGAAGGGCGCCTGCGACTATCTGACGAAACCGATCACGCCGGCGGCACTCCGCGAACGCGTGGAAAAGCTCCTGGGCGATGCGCTCAAGCGCCGGCACGCTCTGCAGCTGGAAGAGGAACTCCTTGAGACTTCCCGGTTCGATCAATTGGTCGGACGAAGCCCTCACATGTTGGAGGTATTCGCCCGTATCCGCCGTGTTGCCCCGCACTTCCGGAATGCTCTCGTGACGGGTGGGACTGGAACCGGAAAAGAACTGGTCGCGCGCGCCCTCCACAATCTCAGTCCTGTCTGTTCCGGACGGTTTGCGGTCTGCAACTGTTCGGCATTGGTCGAGACCCTGTTTGAGAGTGAGTTGTTCGGCCATGTCAAAGGGGCATTTACAGGAGCAACTCAGGATCGGGTGGGGCTTTTCGAGTACGCTAGTGGCGGAACCCTCTTTCTGGATGAAATCGGGGATATGCCGGTGAGCACTCAAAGCAAGCTTCTGCGGGTGTTGCAGAACCAGGAGGTCCAGCGGGTCGGGTCTCCCAGTGTACGGAAGGTGGACGTGCGCGTGGTCGCAGCTACGAACAGGGATCTCCGGCAGCAAATCGTGGAGAAGCAGTTTCGCGAAGATCTCTATTACCGCCTCTCGATGGTTGAAATCAAGGTTCCCAGCCTGGGTGAGAGGAAAGAGGATCTGCCGCTTTTGGAGCGGCACTTTCTGGAGAGATTTTCCAAGGAATACAAGAAATCGGTCCGGGCCATCTCGAACCGGGCCCAGTCCGTCTTGAGGCAGCATGGCTGGCCGGGAAATGTCAGGGAACTGGAAAACGTCCTGGGTCACGCCTGCATGATGGCGGAAGGGGATATCATCGACGTTCGGGATCTGCCGGATTATCTGCAGCGGCGCGAACCGGCGCCGGAACTCGAATTCGGAGAAACTCCCTTGCCGCTCGAGGAAATGGAGCGGCGCTACGCTGCTCGCGTTCTCCAACAAATGGGCGGCAACAAGGTGCAGACAGCGCGAGTGCTTGGCATCAGCCGGGCCAAGTTGTACAGCATGCTCCGTGAATCCCCACCGGATGAGGAGCAGGCTTCCGCTCTGCGGCCGACGCGAGGTGCTTCTCCAGAGACTGGACCCGATGACCGATAGACGCGCCTCTTGCGTTCAGGGTGATAGCGGTGGCGGAAGCGCATGATGATCGGTATTGGCGCCATTGATGGTTCTGGCCAGGCAACGGGGTACCCATTCCGCAACCGTGATGGAACTTCCCGCTTCGCTAGAGGAACCCCCGTCTCTCAGAGCACCTGTGCGGACGAAAGCTTGCCCGGTCTTCTAGAATCTGTCGGCTACACCGTAACGAACGACAGCACGAAGATCCGAAGGAGGTCGAGGTTTTGTTCCGACTGACTGAGGGTCCGCAGAGAGCAGTCTCCGTTTGCCTTGGCCACGTTGAGGCGTGGGCAGCCCCCGGCACATCACCGCAAATATATCCTCAAGGATGATTCTCGCCAGCGCAATTGCAGTAATCAGGCTGCCCACAAAAGCGAGGCATAACGCGAGGATTTGTATTGGCGTGCTCATGCAAAAACAAAAAGCAAGCCTCATTCCAAATCGAACGCCGCAGCGAATAGGTCAGAAACCTATATTCTGCAGAGTGACTTTGAGGTGGACTGTGGCGCGATGTAGCGGCGGCAGCTGCGGCCGCAGAGGGTAACGGCAATCAGCCACCGCTTAGCCGTGGCTATGATTGGGGCGGACACTATGGGCGTCTGTAATCTGAGCACACTGTCTCACGATTAGACACGTAATTGGGTACGCTCGTTGCGATGGTCTGCCAGCAAGTTCGAGCGTGAATACGCAGGGGATTCGTACGCACGCAAGTGTATTCCTGCGGCCTGGCAACTGTTTGAAATACGAGCAGCCTGTCTGCTGTTCAAACACATCTGGAGAGCATGATCGTGCGGAGCTTCCAATCTCGCTCGAAATTGCGCCCTTCGACGCGCGCAACTGCGCGGGACACTGGCTCCCTTATTGCATGGAGAACTTTCGGAGAGTGAACATGCCGAAAATGAAGCACATTCTCTTACCCATTGATTACACACCACGGACCCATGCCGCGGTCCGCTATGCGGCTGTCCTGGCCGGGCGCATTGATGCATCGCTGACCCTGCTACACGTCCTCCCTCCCGTCAATCCTGCCTGGGAACTCGCGGGAGGGGGCGGCGGTGGACTTCTGGTTCAGGAAGCACTTGGACGTCAAAAAGACGATGCCGAGAGGAAGCTCAATGCGTATCTTGCAGATGAGCTTCGACATTTCGAAGTGCAACGCATGCTCGCCGAAGGAGATCCAGCCGTGACGGTCGTGGATTACGCCCATTCAAAGGGTGTTGATCTCATTGTGATGCCGACACGCGGATGCGGAGTGTTTCGTCGTTTTCTCCTGGGATCTGTGACGGCCAAAGTCCTTCACGATGCCCGATGTCCTGTTCTGACTACTCAACATGCCGAAGATGTTCAGCCTGATTTCGGCTGGGAGTTGCGCAGCATCCTCTGTGCGGTGAATCCGGGATCGGGCGATGAGAAGGCAATACACTGGGCGCACGGGCTCGCTTCGGTGTTCGGCGCTCAGCTGTCAATCGTGCACGCATTGCCCTCTTTCGCGCTTCGTCCCGAAACCTACTATCTCGAATCCGATATTGGCAGAGTGCTTGCCCAGGATATGAGAGAAAGAATCGAGAAAATGCTTTCTGCGGCCGGCATCGTCAATGCGCCAATTTACATACAGAACGCCGCCTCCGTCGCCAAAGGCGTGCGATCCGTCGCCCAGGACCACCGGGCAGACCTGGTCGTGATTGGCCACTCTTCAGGAAATGGAAATAGCGGGCGGCTTCGTACTGATGCCTATGCGATTATTCGCGAATGTCCCTGCCCGGTCGTAAGCGTGTAGGAAGATCATGTGAATCGAGTGCAACAAACAAGAAACAAAAGCCTCCAGGCCGGCGGCGTGCGTGGGGTAGCAGTGAAGATCTGACCTGGCGGCGGCGCAGGCGGCGCATTTCGACCGACACGAAGGATATCCCGGCACATATAGCTGCGGCGTTCAAGTCCCTTGTGCGACGCAAAGGCGGCAAGGCAATGACATCGTCATGCGGAGTGCTATGCAATAGAACCGCGCGGACGATCGCTCTGATTGGGTTGTTGGTTTTGACTGCCGGAGTGAGCATCCCCTGTTTGCCCCAAGAGAATCCCGATTTGAATACTTAGTTCAGAACGCACATCGGGCTGAGTGAAATGCAGATCCAAGCTGTCAGCAGCTGAAAGGGATTTGCAAAAACGCTTCCTTTTCGACAAACCAAGGCACGGGTGACCTTTATTCCCGGGGCTTTCTGAGCTCGGATTTATTCGGCAGGTGGAGAGGTTCGTTTGGATCGTAATGAAACACCTCTGTGGTTTTGGCGATTGGCGCAGGCCGCTACCTGAGGGCGGCGATCCGCTGGTACACGTCGTCGACCGTGGATGGCCCTGATTCAACCAGCGAAGCCTCTCTCTCTTCAGGATTTCGTCAGGCACCCCCCTAATCTCGAAGCCGCAGTCCCGGCCCTTGCCATCCCGCCGGTTCTCGATGTCATAACCGAGCTGCCGCACCTCTCGTGCGAGCGCATTGCGATAGACCTCGGTCAGAAATGACCGTCGTTCATAAATGCCCGACGCCTGCAGTGCTTTCCAGCACCTCTCGACTCTGTCGTAGGTGAGGTTTGAGGCCACTGCGTGCGTATGAAGCTGAGGATCCAACTCCCGGCTGGTGTCATGGTGATAAACGGCGACTACCAGGTTTCCCGTCGTGCGATCCTGATTTGCTCCCTTTTTTCGGATCCGGGCGGCGGCATTCAGCTCCAGTTCGTGCAGAGCTTCGGCCACCGCCCGCTGGTGAGCCTCGATGAGGCGCGCGTCACCGCCCAGACCGGCCAGCACGGAAGCGGATTTCGGAGCGGAGAAGGTGAAATCGTACAGATGTCGGCCCTGCGATTGCCGCGTACCATCTGCACCGATCCGGTCGGCGCTCCGGCGCTGGCGCAGGGACTCGCCTGTTTTGGGATCAAGCCCCTGGCGCAATGCCTCAAAATCATCCGGTTCCACTTGACCGCCGATTCCGAGCAACTCTGCGCCCTGCCCACACCAACGGCCGATGACGCGTTCTCCTTCGGCGTAGTAGTCGCTGTGCTCGAGGTGCCGGGATGAATACTCTTTCCCGTTGGACATGGCTCGTATGGTGAGCATCAGATCATTCCTATTTCCCGCTTTTGTTTTTCGTCGGAGGCGCTGCCTCAATCACGGGGGCGTTGATGCGCTCGGCCTTTTGGACCGGCTGATCCAGCTGATGCATGAGGAGAGCGCCAGCGAAGAAACCAAGCACCAGCGCTACCACAGTGAGCACGAACACCGACCACCAGTATTGCGCATGGAAGCCTGTCGACAGCTGCTTTGCCGCCCGGCTGGCTGAGTCTGCAGCCTTGGAAATAGCCTGATCTATGCCGGTAATGGCTTCGCCGGCTTTCTTGGCCGCCCCGCGATAGGAACTGCCAAGATCATGGGCGGCGGCGGCGAACTGTCCGTTGGCCCCTTTGATCCGATTCGCGATCGCTCCGAGCCTGGCCGCGGTGTCGGGAATCGTTGATTTGACAAAAGCCTCCTGCAGCTTCTTGTCGATTTCGGCCACGATCGTATCGGGCGAAAGCCCGGCCGCGATAGACCCGGGCAGCTGCAGGAGCCGCTGGATAAGCCGCTCCAGAGATGACTTATTGTCCTGGAACGATCTTTCCAGCCGCGCGATCTTGCCCGAGAAGAGTTTGTCCAGCTGCTCGCGCTCCTTGACGATCCGCTCCGGTACCTGCTCCATCAGCAGCGTCAGAAACTGCATGGCGCGCAGAATCCGGAGCATCTCGTCGTTTTCCGGAAGCGAGCGGCAATG
>DASQID010000741.1:0-4206 GCA_035631775.1 Acidobacteriota bacterium | reverse complement strand
GGGGCGTGCGGGCCGCAGCCTGAAAGGGCGCGGCGGTGCTCGCGCCAAAATGTGAATTTATTCTTGCGCCAGCCCTTAGTGTCCTGCTGGAGGATGGTGGAAACCCCTCGCCTTCCGGGGAGGCATGGGGCAGCGAAATCGACGCAGTCGATGAGAAAATCGTCCCGCCCCTACAGGGCTCTCTGAAGGGCGCCCACAGACCCAGGGCTCGCGCCCTGGGCTGATCTGGGCCAGTAAAGCCCAGGGCGCAAGCCCTGGGAATACGCAGCGAGTAGCAAGAAAGCCCTGTAAAGGCGAGACAAGTTCAGGGCGACACAGCGGGTTGTTTGGTCAGCGCAGAATCAGATCCCTTCCATTCCAATGCACAATCGCCGGGTGCATTTCCTCCAATTCAGGTAGAGATTCCAGGATTTGCTTGTACTCTACAGAACCGACTTTAACATCCACGTAAGTCCGCGATATCTCTTTTATGCACTGCAGGTCGATCCAGTAGCCGGAAAACTGGTAGAAGGTCAGGCCTCCCGCTCTCTTCGACACCAGTTTCTCACGTTCAGATCGATTCAGGTCCGCCAGATTGACAACGGCCTCGCGCGGAGCCGCGGCAGGCTTGAGCGCGACCGGTTGTGTGCCCCCCACACCCGCTCCAGCCAGTGCGCCGGCACGCTTCTTCATGCTCATTTCAGCCTGGACCGCAGCCATTCCGTCGATAGTCTTGTAGTTCTCCGGCAAAGTCGAGATTGCGGCTCTTTTCACAGAAAGGCTGCGATTCTCCGCCTGAACTGGAGGCGTAACTAGCGGAGCTCCCGTTTCGAGCAAAGGTTGAATGGGCGCAGGCAGCGCCGCCGGAGGAGACGCCGGCAACTGGCGGCCGACTTTGTCCTCCTCTGCCGCTTCCAGCTTGGCAAGGGACTGCGGCGCTACATCATCCGCCCGCTGACTGAGCGTATGCGCGCTATCCTTGGCGGGTTGTTCGTGGCGGGTGTCGCGAAGTGCGGGTTTTGGGCTGGATCCTTTTGCCTTCTCGGCGGGGACCGCGACCGGCTGTTCCTTAGGAGCGACCTTTATGTCCGGGATAGCCGCCTCAGGACGTTTGGGTGCTGAAATACCCTGAGCCTGGCCTGGCGGCCGCAGTTCCGTTGTCCGGGGTGTCGTCGGAAGCCGGAGGGACTCCCGCACAACACGGTAAAACAACCCGCCTGCAAGAACAGCCAACAGGATCATGGCAGCCATCGAGACGGGAAGCGAAAAATGGAACAGGGTTTTCCTGCCGGAGGAAGCGGCAGCCTGACTCGGGAGGGGTTCGTTCTCAGCTTCCGGGAGCCTCAATGCAAGTCCAATAATCTGCTGGCAGGAAGCGCATTGCGAGGCGTGCCTCTCGACCTCGCGTCTTTCATTCACGTCGAGAGACATTTCCAGAAAGGCGGCGATGATGTTCTCGTCCGGGCAGTGTCCCGTGGTGTTATCTTTGTGCCCCGCGAGGGACTTTCTGATTGCGCCATCAATTGACATATCCTTCACAATGTCCCCTCATTACCCAGACGCCTGATTTAACCGAACTTGCACGATTTTTATCCCCTCGTCGCGAGCTGTCCCTCGGTAGCGGCGGCTTATTAAAAAGCCACCGCTAAGGCGCAAAGGCGCCAGGACGGACCTTGTCACTTTTGGAGTGCCTCCTGAATCGAAAACTGCTCCTCTTCCGAAATCCAATGCCATAATGATTGGATTTCGCGCGGGCTCAGACCGTGCCGCCCACGCAACTCTTTTTCAATGCGTCTGCGGATGCCTTTGCGCAGGCCGTCCAGCCAGCGTGACGCGGTTGCCTCATGTACTTTAAACTGCCGCGCAATCGCCTTCAGAGGAACGGCCTGCAGGTAATACAGGCCGAGCACGAGCCTGTCACGCGGCGGCAGGCGTCTGATTTCCTCTGCGAGCACCTTGGATAGCACTGGCCCCCAGCGCGCGTCTCCTCCGTCTTCGACCGGTTGTGTGCCCTGCTTTGTGATCGAACCTACACCATCCTGGGACTCTTCGACCTCGTCTAGGGGAATATTCCTCTTGGTCCGGCGGAACCTGTCGATGGCCGCATTTGAAATCGCGACCCGCAACCAGCCTGAGAGGGAAGCGCGCCCGTTATAGCCGGCAAGCTTGTTCTTGTCCGCCATCAGGCGGGTAACTACTTCCTGCGCCAAGTCCTCGCCTTCGTTGAGGCTCCGGCAAGCGTGAAGCGCCCAACGCTGTATCATCGGAAGATAGTCGTCGGCGAAATATTCCCAGGCAATGCGGTCACCGCGAGCGCAGGCAAGGGCAAGGAATAGGTCCTCCTGATGGAGCTGGGCAAAAGCTACCTGCCATGTCCCGCAATTCGGCATGCCCTCGGGAGGAACGCCGAGCAGACCGGCAATGATCCCTTCTGCGTGGGCGAGGTAGTCCTCAAAAGGCAACTGAATAGTCGGGTAGCGGCGCTGACACTGTTCGAACGCCCTCTTCACGTCGACTATCGCCGCTGTGGGAATCATCTCGATAGGCATTATCGGTCATCACGCACGCCGTGACAATCCACAACAGGGCTGATCATCGGTGCTGACCTCCGCCGAAATTGCCCTAGGGACTCAAGAAACCCCGCACCCACCTTTGAACGCGGCACCCGATGCCTGTGTGGTACTATTACGCTTTTGATTTCTGGCACAAGAGGCCGAGTGGTGATCAAGATCCTCACCAAGAACATGCACCTCCCCAACCTGCATCAGATCGACGTCTACGAGTCTGCAGGCGGCTATCGGGCTTTGCGCAAGGCGCTGGGGGAGTACAAGCCGGCTGACATCATCGAAATCATTAAGAAATCCGGTTTGAGGGGCCGCGGAGGTGCGGGATTTCCGACAGGGATGAAGTGGGGTTTCGTCCCCAAGAACACCGGGAAACCGATCTACTTATGTGTCAACGCGGACGAGAGCGAGCCGGGAACCTTCAAGGACCGGCTGATTATCGAAAAAGATCCACACCAATTGATCGAGGGGACAATCATTTCGGCATATGCCCTCGACTGTCACCTGGCCTTCATCTATATCCGCGGGGAATTCGTTCATCCCGCGAACCTCTTGAACAAGGTTGTCGAGGAGGCTTACGCGCGGGGATACCTGGGCAAGAACGTCCTCAATTCCGGCTATGATCTCGAACTCATCGTCCATCGCGGCGCAGGAGCATACATCTGCGGCGAGGAAACTGCGCTGCTCGAATCACTCGAGGGCAAGCGCGGACACCCGCGCCTGAAGCCGCCCTTTCCAGCCGTTGTCGGATTGTACAATTGCCCGACGGTCATCAACAACGTTGAGACCCTTGCCAACGTGCCTCATATTATTAACAACGGTCCTCAATGGTTCGCTTCCATCGGAAGCGAACGCAACACCGGAACCAGGCTGTTCGGCGTAAGGGGTCACGTCGTAAGGCCCGGCGTCTAGGAGTTCCCCATGGGGATACCGTTGCGCGAGGTCATTTACGATCACTGCGGCGGGATCCGCGGCGGGCGTAAGCTGAAGGCCATCGTTCCCGGTGGGTCTTCTGTTCCTATCCTATCAGCCGAACAGGTGGACGTGCATCTGGATTTTGACTCGGTTGCAAAGGCCGGAAGCATGCTGGGATCAGCTGGGGTGATAGTGATGGATGATTCGACCTGCATGGTAAAGGCGGTTGCGCGCATCACACGGTTCTATGCCGAAGAATCCTGCGGGCAGTGCACGCAGTGCCGCGAGGGAACAGAGTGGCTGCTCCAGATTCTGGAAAGATTGGAGGAGGGAAAAGGCAAGAAGGGGGAATTGGAGATTTTGCTGGACATCTGCACAAACATGAAGGGGCGGACCATCTGTCCCCTCTCCGACGCCTGCGCAATGCCGGTTGAGAGCTACGTGCAGAAGTTTTACGACGAGTTCGCCACCCATATAGATCAACATCGTTGCCCCTTCTCCTAGGGCTCACGTCTGCGATGGATTCTTTGTGATCCTTGGCGCGGCGGAGCCGCAACCAAAGGAGTTTAGCCCGTTCCTTCGCGTCTTAGGGCTGGCGCAAGAATAACTTCACGTTTTGCTGCTGGCCCCCAGGCCCGCTGGCGAGGCGCGAGCGACGAGCTATACCCGGGGTGGTATGTGAGGAGCGAGCAACAAAGCCAGCGGGCCTGCGGGCCACAGCCTGAAAGGGAGCGGCGGCGGGGGGGGG
>DASQID010000740.1:0-4482 GCA_035631775.1 Acidobacteriota bacterium | reverse complement strand
TGCGGCCTCCCTCCTTCAATGCACTTAGGATATCGATGCGTGCCGATTGGAGTGCAGGTGCCAATCCGAAGAGCAGCGCTGTAAGAACGGAGACCGCAAAGGTGAAACAGATAACCTTGAAGTCCGGGCTTGTCAATCCTGGGGCCAAGGAATTTGGGACCAGCCACATGAGGGCGTCGACGCAGAAGGGAGCCATAAGTATTCCCAGGGATCCGCCCAAGAGTCCCAGCAGCGAGCTTTCGATCAGCAATTGCCGGATGATCTGCCCCCGACCGGCTCCGAGGGCCACCCGAATAGCAATCTCTTTCTCCCTTGAAACCGCCCGCGCCAGCATCAAGTTCGCCACATTGGCGCAGGCAATCAGGAGGAGAAAGGCCACGGCTCCAAATAGAATCGACAATGTGTGTCGCGTCCGGCCTGAAATCGATTCGTGAAGCGAGACCAGATCCGCGCTATTTCCTCTGTTGCTTCCCGGGTACTGCCGTTCCAACTGGGCTGCGATGATCCGCATTTCGGCGCGCGCCTGGTCCATTTTCACACCGGGTCTGAGACGGCCAGTGGCAAAACCGCCTCCCATGTGTTGCTCCCTCATCGACATTCCTAATTGTTCGGCAGCGGGAGCGATCGGCACAAAAACGTCGGCGCGATCGCGATAAGGGAAGTCAGACAGCACTCCAATAATTGTGTAAACCTGCTGTTCGAGCGTGATGGTTTTGCCGAGAATGCCGGTATCGGCGCCCAACTTCGTTTTCCAAAAATCCTGGGCCAATACCGCCACCGGTTCTGCCCCCTTGCGGTCTTCCGGGTCGGCGATCAGGCGGCCTATCATTGATTGAATGCGGTAGGTTTGAAAGAAGTTGCCGGAAACGAACCCCACGGGTACGCGTTCGGCACCGGATTCGCCCGGTAGAGTCTGGCGATAAACCAAGGCGAAGGCCAAGGATTCGAAGGACCGGCTCATCCGGCACCAATCCAAGAAGTTCGGATAGGAGGGATTAAAGCCCCATCCATTCTTGGTCTCATGGACATCCACCAGTCGTTCCGACTCGTCAAAAGGGAGCGGTTCCAGCAGAACCTTGTTCACCACGGTAAACAAGGCGGTGTTGGCCCCTATCCCAAGGGCAAGCACGCAGCAAACCACGCAAGTGAAAATCGGATATATTCGGAGACTCCGGTAAGCGTACTTAAGATCTTGATATAAAAGCTGAAGTATTTTCATGACGCGGCTCCGGCCATGACGAATGACTCGCTGGAATTTTCACAATCGATCCTGCTCCACTCCTCCCACAGCAATCCCCGTGCCACAGAATACACTCCTTAACCATTGCTAGATCAATTAATTAGATCAGTCGGAACAAGGAAGGAGAGTGGGTGTGTTCAATATTGGGAATTGCCAGTTCCGCTAGCGCACAGTCTTGGCGTTCTAACCTGTTTAGAGAACCGAATGCGAGAACCAGGGCGTATAATCCGGTGAATGGTTTCACGAAGGCACTTCCTTGGCACGCTAGCCCTCCCGGTTCTATTTCGTCAGGAGAGAAAATCCCACATGTTTGGCGACGCCGATGCATACGAGCGATTCATGGGCCGATGGAGCCGGCTGGTAGCACCTTTGCTCGTCGAATTCGCCGGCATCGACGATCGCGGCGACGTGCTGGATGTCGGGTCCGGCACCGGCTCGCTGGCGTTCGCCATTTTGGGGCTGAAGCCTCATTGCTCCGTCGTGGGTATCGATCCATCCAAGGAATATGTCGCCTACGCGCATAGCCGTAACTCGTTCGGTAAACGTGCAACCTTCGAGGTCGGCGACGCGCAGAAACTCCGCTTTGCGGACGCAACATTCGAAAACAGCCTTTCTTTGTTGGTGTTTAACTTCATTCCAGATCCCTCCAAGGCACTGCGGGAAGTACAGCGCGTTACAAAGGCGGGCGGGCGGATTGCGGCCGCTGTTTGGGATTACGGCGAGGGTATGAGGATGCTTCGCGTCTTTTGGGACGCCGCAGTCGGCACCGATCCGAATGCCGGTGCGCGGGATGAGAAACACATGCCGCTGTGCCGCGCGGGCGAGCTCGCAGAACTCTGGGACCAGAGCCGTCTCAAGAATGTCGAAGAGCGATCGCTCGAGATTACCACGCAGTTTGAGAATTTCCGGGACTACTGGGACGCGTTTCTACTCAAACAAGGACCTGCAGGAATTTACGCCGCCAGTCTGGACCGCAATCGTTTGCAGGCACTGCGGGGTGAAGTAAAACGCAGATTGGGGATCCTCACCGAAGACCGGACTTTCAATTTGCCGGCGCGGGTGTGGGTTGTACGAGGGACCGTATGAGCCGGTGCCGCCTCAGTCTTATATCCATGTCGAAGTGGCAAGCATTTGACGCCCTAGAGTGCAAACCAGCATTATTCCCGGCCGCGGCGTCGAACATAACTCGGCGATGTCCCTGAAGGTCCTACCACGAGCGGCCGAGGTAGATGCTGTACGCCCTCAATATCCCGTTCAGATTCGGATTCGTATAGTCCCTATAGCTGCCATAGTACAGGAGGAAGCCGGCATCGAAGCCGTGAGGCAGCAAATAGGAGAGTTTGCCCTGGCCGATAAGCTGCGGAACGTTTACTTGGGAGCCCAGCGTCGATCCGAGTGAGAGCCCCCCGAGCGCTTGCTGGAACACGACCGGATCAAAGGACTCGGGTGGAAGGGACCCATTGCCCAAAAGGAGATAATCATTCGGATTCACGTCAGGACGCATCCCGCTGTGCGCCGAATTGTGGGAGAGTCCGAGATTCAATTCCAGACGTTGTCCGAATTTGTACGTCGACCGTATCCAATAGCTCTGGGAGAGCTGCCGATAGGGCACGAAGGGCTCGTCGACGACGTATCCGGCCGCCGAGTCGTTCTGAAAGGCCATGTAGGTCCCCAGATTGTTTTGCTGGTACGAATAACCGAGGTCGATCATCCAATCCTGAGCGGGCACCAGAGTGGCGCTCGCGGTCTCAACATAAAAGCGGTTGCGGCGCTGAATGACCGGGAAGGCATTTTGCACGATGACGCTCAAATCATTGGTCAATGCCAGCCAGTGCGCCGGCGTGAGTGTGACGTTCCCGAAGATCCGATTGTTGCTTTTCGGAACAGTCACGTAACCAGGCGCGTGTGTGCCCGTCCATTCGTAGCCGGCACGGGTGCTCCAGCGATCACCTCCGTGATAGCGGAGTGTCAGACCCGTGGTATTGCCGAACGACGAAGGGACAACATACTGTGGGTCCGTATTGTCAAATGAGTACACCTGCGGCCAAAGGAATGCGTTTGAGCGTGTAATGCCGGACCGCTTGTAGCGGGCCTCCAGGTCAAGATGTCTGGACATCTCATACTCTGCGCTAAGGCCGGCCCGGTGCTCGTGGTATGACATGTTGCCGAAAAGAGCGAAATAGGGGACGAAGTTGTTCACGAGGTTTTGCTGGTGGAAGTCGGCCGTGATACGCACTCGTTCGAGAGGATGCCACCCGAGTGTTATATCTGAGTCGAGAGAACTCTGTGGGTTGTGAGTGAAGACATCACGCATGCGCCGATACGCGGCGCGGCCGTTCAGCATCAGTTCAGGCGACAGCGTCCAGTTTAAGCTCAGCATGTCGGATGAATAATGGCTTGGCGCTGGAATGTCGAGATAATAGGCGCCCGCAGGCGTGTCGGGAACAAACACTGGACCGGGTTCGGCTTCGTTCAGCATGGGGCCGAAATTTGCAGAAGGGAAGGCAAGGCGGTCGTTGAAGCTGCTGAAATCATGTTCATAGATCAGGCTCATGCCGCCCAGGTTTACTTCCATGCCTCCGCCGATATTGCGCGTCGTGTAGTTTAGCGGTTGAAACTTGGACGAGAAATGGCAAGTCTCGCCGCAATTGCTGTTCGTATTCTCATCCAGAAAGGTGAGTTGATTCTGTCCGACCCTCGTCTGCCAGCCTCCCTTGATAAACAGGCGGATGGGTAGGCCGGGCAGCTTAACCTTAGCGGAGGCTTCACCCATCCTTCTCTTGACCCCGAAGACTGTCCCGTCAGGGATTCCCAGGCTGGTCTCGATGTCCGGAGAGATCACCCCCGCGTAAAACGGATAGTTATCCTGCTGCTCCATGAAACTGCGCATGCTGGCGCCAGCTTCCAGCCACTCGCCTAGGTTGATCTGCGAGGCGAGGTCAAAGTCGGATCGGTTTACCACGGTCCCGCGCGTGAGAATACTCAGACGGTGCGGCATGGACACGTAATCCCCTTCGAGATTTGCGCCCAGCGACTGCTCGAGCGCATCGTACTCGCCGACGCGGCCGGCATATCCCGTCACATTGAGAAACCGATAGGCTCCCGGGGTGAAATTCATACCCCAGTAAGTGCCAGTGCCGGCGCCAGTGGATCCGGGCATTCCACTGGAGGTTGTCCCGGGAAATGCCCCGAACGCGGCCCCAAGCGCTCCAATCAACGACGCGATCTGAGGGAGGGCAAAT
>DASQID010000739.1:0-4235 GCA_035631775.1 Acidobacteriota bacterium | reverse complement strand
GGCGTCATTGACCAAGATGGCTTCGATTCGGGACCGTAATCTGTCCTCAATTTCCATGACTACCTACTTCCAGCCGATCTAAGAGGAGAGCTCGAAAAATTCCTCAATGGACTTCCGCTTGCCGGTCGCGAAGGCGATAAGCCGATTGCATTCCTCCGCGTTCATGTTCAAGCGTGCCTGGATGCGCGCGACCGCAGGATTGACCTTGCGGTCCCCATCGTAGCCGATCTCCGTCTTCTTGGCGATCATGTCCGCAATCGATATCGCCGATGCCATCAGCACAGGGGAATTTAGCGGACTGTGGTGGTACCGGATGATGGTGGCAAGTTCCGGGGGTAATCCCCACTCCTTCGCAAGAATCGCCCCGACGGCCGCATGGTCAGTTCCGTAATACCCCATCTCGTGACGAGAAATATCCGGATCGTTCGGGCTCTTATCCGCTGAGAAGACAGCCTTGTAATGAAAGGCGTCCTGTTTGAAAAACACCACCTTCCCAATGTCATGCAGCAAGCCGCACATGAAAGCAAACTCGCCGTCCTTCCGGCTGCTTCTGTTGGTCCAGATTTCCTGGGCTACCATTGCAACCCCGAACGAATGAACCCACAGCTTGTTCAATATCTGGGCCTCACTCCGCATCCCCCTGGTGAAGGAGTCGAAAATGTTCACCCCGATCGCGAGACTTTTAACGAGGTTTATGCCCAGGAGCGAGATGGCATGTGAAATTGTCTTAACCTCGGCTCTGAACGAATAGAAAGCGCTGTTAGCGAGTTTCAGAATGCGCGCAGACAATGGCGGGTCGTGCAGGATCAGTTCTTCCATCTGACCCGCAGAGGCCAGATCATCATCGAGTACCTGAAGGATCTTCATCAATACCAGCGGGATGCTGGGGATATCGAAGTTCTTCTCGATCCTAATGGGTACCGTTTCTCTCATGACAGACATGTCTCGCTCGATATGGAAGTAGCCTGCGACCTTATCGGCCAGGCAATTCGAGCAAACGTGTTGCACTGGCCCTGCAGTCTACTCTTCGTTCTAAGTTAAAGAAACCTTTAGGGCTTAGTCCGCTTCAAGATCATTTGATCGGCAACCAGGGTCACGGTTCAGCATAGCCGCAATCAAAGGAGGTTGGCCTTCGCGCCTTGGCCGTGGCTTTTTATTATAAGAAGCCACCGCTTGAACGCAAAGGCCTGAGAGATGGTAGTACGGTGTGATTTAGGGCAGATACGCTTTGAGTTCAGAGGTCGGCAGACGGCAGCCTGCCGAAAACGGTTTTCTGCCTACTGTTGGGGATTGCCCCTCGCTCGCTGGATTTCTTTTTCGATGCGGGAGGCTCCAGGAACATCGCCTTTGCGTCGCATCTCATCCCGTAACTGCTCCAGTTTCTTGAGGATTTCATCCAGATCTTTCTGGTGAGATCTTCTGAAATCCTCCATGCCCTCCCTCGCTACGCGCGCTCCCTCATCAGCCAAAGTCCTGAGCTGGTCAAGGGCGGCCTCCGCTTCGTACCGGTAGGGGGATGTCCGCAGCACATCGATGAGCTGGCTTGTATCACTCTTGAGTTGTATCCAGTATTCCTGGCTCCACTTCTTCCCCTGTTCGATGAGCGACGGCTGAGAGGGTATCTGACCTTGGACCTTCTCACCGCGGGAAAACTGCCTGCCCGGAGTGGGGGGTGGCACGACCTCGATTGCGTTCTTTCCGACAAGCCCGAAAAAAGACGCTTCCCTCAGTATGAAATTAGTGCCTTCTGTGAGCTTTGAGGCGTAGTCCTCGCGGATGCGCACCGATACACCGATCTGATTGTCGACCATTGGCTTGATGTCTTCAACCTTGCCGATCGTGATCCCCTGCAGCATCAAGGGGTCATCGTGCTTCAGTCCCCCGATCCTCTCATAGAGGACAACGAGCCTGAGCGGTTGTGCTGACAGGATTACCCAGACCAAGACCGCCGCAACGACGGCCATGAAAACCACCATCAGCCAAAGGCCTTTGTTCTCGCTGAAGGACATAGCAGTCTCCAGGTGGAATGCGGTCAGGGTCTGTCAATGAATAACGTTTACACTTTGCTGCTGGCCCCTAGGCACGGCGGCGGGCGCTCGCGCCAAAGTGCAAACGTTATCCATTGACAGACCCTTGGCTATGATAACATCGCTCGACTAATTTCGGAGATCGTGTCCGGTCTTGAAGATTTCATTTTGCTCACCGAGCACCGTTTCGAAACCAATCTCAAGCGAGGTGAATTTTCGTGAGTCAGGGAAAGGGAGGTGTCACTTGAGGCTGCGTGATCGACCGCGCATCGGTGTGATGGGTCCTTCCGAGTGTCCCCCGCACATCTGGAACCTGGCCAGGGATGTCGGCTGTGCGATCGCCCGCAATGGAGGAATATTAATCTGCGGAGGGGGAGGCGGAGTCATGGAGGCGGCAGCGAAGGGAGCCAAGGATGCGGGTGGAATCACAGTGGGAATTCTTCCCTGCGAAAGGGCAGACTTTGCAAATGACTATATTGACATTCCAATCGCCACCGGTCTGGGAAATGCCCGCAATGCGATCAATGCGCTGACAAGCCAAGTTATTATCGCGGTTAGCGGCGCTTATGGAACGCTGTCCGAGATCGCCCTGGCGCTCAAGTGCGGCACTCCCGTAGTGGGGCTGGAAACCTGGGGGCTCCTGCCACCTCCCGGGGGATCGTTTCCGACGATTCCGGCCGCAACTACCGCTGAGGAGGCGGTAACATTGGCATTGCAGCTACTCAGGCCGGATTTCCGTTCCGGGCGATGACCCTTCAGAAAATCGGATGTCGTAACGATGCCGGCCACTCGCTTATCGTCGTGCACAATCGGGAGGCAGCCTACCCTCTTTTCGAGCATCAGCCTGGCTGCCTGTGCCAGGGTCATCGCGGGCGAACCGGTAGCAAGGTTGCGGATCATGATTACATGGACATGGCGATTCAGGGTCTCACGATCAGCGTTGTTTTCGGAAATCGTGCCGATCCGCGGGCTGATGAAGGCTCGAAGATCCCGATCGGTGATCAGTCCCACGAGCCTGCCCTCTTCATCCAGAACAGGCAGATGCCGGATGCACTTGCTGGTGCAGAGGTTCATCGCCTCCCCAACCGTCGCATCCATGTCAATCGTGACAGTCTCGGCCCTCATGATCGAACTGATCGGCGCGATCCTCACATCCAAAGCGCCCTGCTGCGGTTGATCATTCACCGACATTTCCTCGCCGCTACCTGGACACTCTATCGCCGCCGGAGAAGCTCTCGCATGCCCCGGACAGGGTCCGACGTTTTACTTATCGTCCTGCAACTCAGATCACACTAGAGGCAAACCGGATTCGCGGTGATGGTTGAAATGATATATCGGCCATGGCATCATGGGCCGGAAGTTCCAACCTGCAGGTTCCCAGTTCGCAATCGTGTGGTTGCCGACAGAGGAGGCTCTCATGGCTGAACGCAAGCTTTCTGACACGGTCGCCGAACATAGGAAGAAGTCAGGAATCCGCGCGAGCGTGGCAGTCATAACACTCTCGAGCTCCCGATCACTGGTTGAAGACCTGTCTGGGAACATCATCCAGAAGCTGCTCGAAGACTCCGGACACGAGGTGCCGGTGCGAAAGCTGCTCTCGGACAATCGAAATGTGCTTCGCGCCTCCCTGCGCGAACTGGTGCGACAGAAAGACGTCCACGCCATCATCACCACCGGCGGCACCGGGTTGTCGTCATCGGACATAACTATCGAGACGGTCAGGGGAATGCTCGAGAAAGAACTGCCGGGGTTTACGTCGCTGTTTATGCTCCTCAGTTATCCCGAGGTAAAGAGTGCTTCCATGCTCTCGCGTGCCATGGCGGGCACTATCAAGGGTAAATTGATATTCTGCCTTCCGGGCAGCCCGCGAGCCTGCAAGCTTGCAACTCAGTCCCTGATTCTGCCGGAACTGGGACACATGCTTATGCTCCTGGGGAGGTAGATGCCGATTCACATGTCGCGGCCCTGCCGTTTTTTTCTCTTCGACCTGGACGGCACGCTCATCGATTCCAAGGCCGATATTGCCAAGGCGCTGAATGCGGCACTGGTCCAGATGGGCTATTCCGCTCTCCCCATGTCGAGAGTGGCGGATTTTGTGGGAGATGGAGCGCAGAGGCTTGTACAGCGCAGCTTGAGCGAGGCGGCAGGCACGCAGCCTGAAAACGAGAAAATTCAGGCAGTACTGCGATTGTACCTCAAAGAGTACGA
>DASQID010000738.1:0-3196 GCA_035631775.1 Acidobacteriota bacterium | reverse complement strand
AATGCCCATGTTCGCCTTAATGATCCCCGTGGTCTCGCGGAACCAGTGTGTCATCATTTCAGAAAACTCCCGGGTCGGGAGAGCCTCGGACATCGTCGTATAGTTGCGAACATCGGAGATCAGAACGACCACCACCTCGTTGCGGATTTCCAGGAGAGTGCCGGAGGCCGCGGTCCTCGAGCGGCTCATTTGCGGAGAGGACGGGGCGACGAACTTCATTCGAACTGCACCGATTTGTATCTGATCGCCGTCGTTGAGATCTTTCGGTGCCGTGATTCGTCTTCCGTTGAGCCACGTGCCATTGGAGCTTCCGATATCGGCAAGCTGGTATCGCTGCTTCCCGACGAGCCGAACCTCTGCGTGTCTCCGTGAAGCCGTTTGATCGTCCAGAACGAGTCCGCTGCTCGCAGAACGGCCGATCGTCAGCCGTTCGCCTATCTCGACAACTTGCAGTTCCCGGCCTTCGGAGGTGACGATCAGGCAGGCGATCCCTTCCTGCGGTTGCATGCCCAAACTAGCGAGATTAGCGTCCACTGAGTAGTTACCGTTGATGAATGATACATCGACACACCCCGGGCTTCCATATCCTTCGGCGCGAAACGCAGGGAATGCTGGAAAACCTGGGGATGCTGTACGCCCCCGGCTTCGCTTGCTTCGTCGGCCTCCTTCAGGAACTTGATATCGGGCAAGTCAGTACCCAGACGACCAGGCCGATCGACGGGCCTGCCAAAATGACGGCTAAGACGAAGATATTCGTGGCGGGGGGAGTGGCACCTGGGCTCTACTGTGCGCCGGATCCTTCGCCAGGCAGGATAGCCATCAATACGCCGAGGGATGCCAACAATGCACCTGCTCCCCTTCATGAATTATCCGGGCTATGTGGTTGCACCATAGGTCCTGTGTGGATCCATGGCGTGCCCCCAACTGAGGGTGTTCCCATCAGACCGGCTTCCCACAGCTGCCGGGACGCGACCCGCTTGAATCAACGTGCCAAACTGAAAGTAGACCGCATCCATGTCACTATGCCAGGTGGGGAAGTGACCGAATCCGCCGTCGGCGTTGCGGCAACGCATCGCCCAATCCGCGGCCCTGCTGATTGAGGCACGGACACGGTCGGAATCGCCGCCGAGCTGACGCAGTATGAAAACCGCATCAAAACAGGCGTGGACGTCCCAATCGGGTTCTTTGATGTTCCATCCGCCGTCGGGCTTCTGATCGCGGAGCACCCGCCCCACCATCTTGCCTGCCCTCGGCGTCGGCCTGCCGACCATCCGGAAATAGTGCGCCATGTGAAATGTCGCGGCGACATGATCTCCCACATAGCCGTCTTCAGATTGATTGGAAACCAGCCAATCACGCAGGGCAAGATCGTATTCTCGAGGGAATGGCTTCCCCAGACAGGCGTAGAAAAGGGGAAAGAAGCTGGTCGTGTACCAGGGAAGCTTCTTAAATATCTGTCCGACGAAAAAGCGGTCGAACGCATGATAAGGGTCGATTGCGGGCTTTTGGTCCAGTACACGCAGCGCCACGACCGCTTGCGTCGTGTTGTAAAGGATCGCAAGGTCATCCTTGGGATTGAACCTCCCTGCCTTGTTGGCAAATGACCCATCCTTCTGCTGGTGGCTTTGCACAAACTCCGCGGACCTGCCCGTATTTGGCAGAACCCAACCAAGCGTTTTCGCGATCGTCAAGGCATAGGTCACAGCCGCCAAGTCGCTCGCATGGGTATCGGAATTTCCGGGATACTGCGGGTCAGGCGATGGGTTGTAGCCGCCATCATCCCTCAGGCAACGACGTATGAAGGCAAGGGTGTCTTCTGCCGGCGTTTTCGCCTCCACGTCGAAAGGTGGCAGTCGAAAGTGTCCGAGACCGGCTCCCGCTGCAACAAATGCACCCTCCTTCAGAAACCTCCTGCGCGTGAGTGCGTGCTTATACATGTCACCATTCTCCAACGCGATTATATCCGTCTGCAACCGATACCAGCCAGAATCCGGGGCAGTCAATTGAGTCAATTGCGCACGACCTGATTGCGCACGAGGAACCGGCCGTTGAATCGGATCGGCAGTGCCGAACCATGCCACCAATCGGAGTTCGTGGCACGCATCGCCTGCATGTGCAAGTGAGGACGCTCGGACCAGCCGGAATTCCCGACTCGTCCGATGATGTCGCCGGTCCGCACGGTATCGCCCTTCGCCACGCGAACGCTGCCACACTGAATGTGGCCAAGCACGACATAGCTGGTCTCGTCCATACGAATAACGGCGTGATTCCCGACGCCGTAGGGTCGATCGTCCCCGAACGCCGCATTGTCCTTGACGTCGTTTACAGCATGAACCACAAGGCCCTCGCAGGGTGCGTGGAGCAGGCTTCCCCAAATATGGTATTTCTGATTGCTACGAGGAAAATATCCGCGCGACTCGCACCAGTCTGATCCGATCCGTACGACATCCAGGGCATACTGCATCGATGCGTTTACTCCCGAGGCGCGGTGTCGCCCAAAGCCGAAGTGGTAATTCACCAGAAAGGAGCGTGCCCCATCGCCGCCGTCCGTGACAAGGAACTTTCCACCTTCGAGCGGGAAGGCCAGTTCGATTGCTTCGCCTGCGGGGCGTCGTGCGCTCAGGACGCAGCCGAGGAGCCAGAGCCCGAATGCAGCAAGGACGGCAAGCGCGATTGTAGCGGGCGTGACCGAAATATCCACCTCCGGACCCTGGACATAGACCCGGAGTAAAGCAGCCGCGAGCAGGGCTGCAGCCCACACCCAGCGAAGGCAGATGCTCGTGAACTCCCACCAATTGACGAGAATCAAAATTGTCATCAGGCATGCGGCAGTGATCAGAGCAGCGATGAGGGTAAGCAAAGACCTCAGCGGGACAAGCATCAGGCCCACGCAAAGGGCGGCAGGCACAACAAACGTGAGCGAGAGCACGATGGCAACAATCGACCAGCGCTTCAATCCCACTTCGTAGGTCCCAAAGAGATCGGGGGAGAGGCTACTCAATTCCCGAATTTGTTAATGCCGTATGTGCCCACTGGACACGAGCATCGGTGAGTCACTCGGCGACGACCAAGGCAAACCATTCAAGGACTTTCATCTCTAGGAAGTATGGGCGCCGTGCAGGTCAGTGGAATGTGCCGGACGTCCCCCTGTACCGTGCCCCCACCACTTCAACACACGCAACGCACGGAGAGTGTT
>DASQID010000737.1:0-2910 GCA_035631775.1 Acidobacteriota bacterium | reverse complement strand
ACTTCGCCCTCATTCACCGGGAAGAACTCATAGTCGGCCGCGACACTCGCATGGAGGACATACGTGGCGGCGGCCAGTTCGGCGAGCTTGCGGCCTGCGGAGACGTGATCGGCATGAACGTGGGTATCGACGACAAAGCGGACCTTCATGCCGTTCTGTTCCGCTATCTGCAAGTAGGACTGGGGATCACCGATGGGATCGCACACGGCGGCCAGACCCTTGCCGCCTCACCCGAATACATAGGAAGCGGCGACCACCGGATCGATGTTAAGCAGTTGCCGGAAGATCATTGTGCCCTCCTACTGTTCGTGGCCTTGCTGCCTCGCTCAATCTCCGTGGACAAAGGCAGCCCGAGAGCCCGCCAGTCCTGGACGCTCGCGTCCAGGCGAAAGGCTCTGAGTCCTCGCGACTTCATGAGCTGTACCGCGTCCACGGCAAGTACGCAATATGGACCCCGACAGTAAGCCACGATGTCTTTGTTCCTGGGGAAGCTCTCCAACGCACGCTCAAGCTGCTTGAGCGGGATGCCCAGCGCCCCTGGAATGTGCCCAGCCAGGTATTCCTCAGGGGGCCGAACATCGATGACGACGACCTCGCCTGCCCGAACCCGCTTGATCAATGTCTCCCGATCCAGGGCATCGGGCTCCTGTTCACTCTCGAGGAAACGCCGGCGGATCTGTTCGATTTCGGCCAGGCGATCCTCGGCAAGCACACGGTAGGCCCGAAAGAAATCGGACACGAGCACGTCGGCCAGAGAGTACACGACAAATCGGCCATTCCGTCGCGCATGGACTAGACGTGCCGCCTCGAGCACCTGCAGGTGCTGCGACGTGTTCGCAACGCTCATGCCGGTCTCCTCAGCCAGTGCCTCCACGGTCCGCTCGGTCTGGCAAAGCAGATCCAGCAATTCGAGCCGCTTCGGGCTCGACAAGGACTTGCCGATTCGGGCCAGCTGCCCGTAGGCCGCATCCTTGAACTCTCTTTTTGGATTGCTCGTGCGATTTGTCATGTTAATATTCAATTGAATACTTGATAGTACGAGGAATGTCAAGTTTTCATCAAGCAGGAAGGCGATCCGTTTGGTTTTGAGACCTGAACCCGAGCCTGTGCTACGAACGCGAGGTGCAAATGAATTCGTCGAACGCACGACGCATATATCTCGATTTCAATGCGAGCACCCCCCTCGCGCCGGAAGTGGCCGCGGCGATGCAGCAGGCCTTGGTTGAGTCGTTTGGCAACCCGTCCAGTGATCACTGGGCCGGTCGACCGGCGCGGGAGGCGGTCGAAAACGCGCGGGCGCAGGTCGCATCGATGTTGGGTTGCAGGCCTCAGGAAATTGTGTTTACCAGCGGCGGCAGCGAAGCCAACAACTACTCGCTCAAGGGTGTGTTCTTCGCCAACGACAAGGCCGAGCCCCACATTGTGACCTCGCAAGTGGAACATCCCGCCATCCTTAATCCCTGCCGCTTCCTGGAACGCCTTGGAGCCGCGGTCGCTTACCTTCCGGTCGACGGTTTCGGCATGGTTGATCCTGATGATGTACGACGGGCTATCACACCCCGTACGGTTCTGATCTCCATCATGCACGCCAACAACGAGGTCGGCACCATCCAACCGATTCCCGACATCTGCCGAATTGCCCGCGAGCACGGAATCCTCTTTCACACCGATGCGGCGCAGTCCGTAGGCAAAATCCGTACACAAGTCGAAGAGCTCGGCATCGATCTGCTGTCTGTGGCGGGCCACAAGCTCTACGGGCCAAAGGGGGTAGGGGCGCTTTATATCCGTGAGGGCGTCCGCCTGGAGCCCCTGATTCACGGTGCCGGTCATGAATCCGGTCGGCGCGCAGGGACTGAGAATATCCTGCTCGACGCCGGCCTTGGCGCCGCTTGTGCCCTATCAGAAAGATGGGTAGGAATGGAGTCGGTCCGCCGACTGCGTGACATGTTCTGGGATCTGCTTCAGGAAGAGTTCAGGGCTGGTGTCGTTCTGAACGGCCATCCTGAGAAGCGCCTGCCCAACACGCTCAACGTGAGCTTCGTCGGCAAGGTTGGATCGGAGATTCTTGCCCGCATGGAGACAGTCGCCGCCTCCACGGGTTCCGCCTGCCATTCCGGCTCCGTAGAGCTCTCTCCGGTTCTGAAGGCAATGAAGGTTTCGACTCAAGTTGGGATGGGGGCGATACGCTTCAGTCTGGGGCGCCAGACAACCGGCGAGGAAATCAAATCCGCGGTTTCCCAGCTGTCCCGGGCAGCCCGTGCCTTGTCATAAGCTAGTTGGGATATCTTTCCAGCGCCGGCAGGTCCACGGTGAATGCCTGGCGTGAACGCGCGTCCAAGGGGAAGTGCTTCATCGAAGTGTTCCCTTGGACGTCGTCGCGGCTACTGAACGAAGCTGCCGGACGGGACGATCTCTCATTGTGTCGGCGCAACGGATTCATTTTCGAGTCGAATCCCCTGCAACGCAACGGTCATCGCCCATATCAAATAGATCACTATCAGTCAACACACCGCTGAGCACTTGGCGCACCTCGATGGGCACGTTTCCCGACTGCCTCCACGTCCAGGCGCCTCCGAGGCTAGGGCAAATAACCGAATCGTCACTGCTTGATGACGATGAACCATGAGGCGATGATCGGCCCCTGTGGTCCGCGCCCACGCCCTCCGGGACCTGGTGCGGGCGGTGCTCCAGCCTGTGGTGCCGGTGCCGGACCGCGTTCGGGCTGGAAGAGGTAGACGTTGTGTGTCATCGGATCCACTGTGATCGTCTTCGCGCCCGGGAACGTGTCGACCGTGGCAATCGTCGTGTACTTGTCGGGCGAGTCCTGGTGGACGACAGTGACGTTGCCTTGGCTCCCGTTTGGGATGTAAATAAGCTTCTTCGACGGATCCCATCCCAGTGCGTCAACGC
>DASQID010000736.1:0-8671 GCA_035631775.1 Acidobacteriota bacterium | reverse complement strand
GTAATCCATCTTATAAATGTGGTCGCCGGAAAGAATCAGAACGCGCCGGGGAAGCCGTTCCCTCAGAATGTAGATATTCTGAGAGACCGCATCGGCGTTTCCTAGATACCAGGAGGTTCCCGTTCTCAACTGGGGAGGTACCGAGAACAAAAACTCATCGAACGCGCTGGCGAAGATGTTCCAGCCAAGCCTGAGATGATCGTTCAGCGATTGACTCTTGTACTGAGTGAGGACGTAGATCTGCTTGAGACCCGAGTTGATGCAGTTCGAGAGGGTAAAGTCGATAATGCGATAGTGCCCGCCGAAAGGAACCGCGGGTTTCGCCCGATCTCTGGTTAGCGGGAAGAGCCGCTCCCCCTGCCCGCCCGCCAGGATCAATGTCAGAGTCTCCTTGAGCAGTTTTGCAATCTTCATGATCTCTCTCTGGGGGCGGAAGCCCCATCAATGGATTCGCTCTGTCTGGTCCATCGATTCAACCCCGTCTTCCTCCACAACTTCCGTGTCCGTCCAATTCTCGCCGCACAGCTCCATCAGCTTAATAAAACGTTCGGCATCCCTACGGCTCTTGAACGGCCCCACATATTGCCCTCCTCCTTCGCGCAGATAAATCATCTTGAGGCCGCCGTTTTGCCCTCGATGTGCGCAGCGCGAAAGTGCAGCGGGTCCCTGAGGTTTTGCAGTTCCCTATAGTAATAAAGCGGATTCGGCCGCTTCCCCGTTGGACTCAGTCTCTTAAGAAACTCAATCTCGTCCTCGGTCGCATCGCCGCTGAGAGAAACATCCCGGAGGAATTCCCTGAATCCTGGTTCTTCCTTAGAACCTTGTACGACTTGCCTTTCAACAAACTCAAATTTTGTGGCAGGCCCCGCGGCCACCCGCCAATTCAAGACCACTTCCATGCCAAAAGTCGCAAGGTTGATGTCCCAGGAATCGATGAGCGGATCCAGAAAGGACGCGCAGTTGTCCATGGACACATCCAGCACATCCGTATCCAGAAACTCGAGAATCGTAACCCGCGTTTCCTCGTAGGATCGGTTGCCGAGCTCAGCCACAAGGTGGAGCCAATTCTCACTCTCCAGTTCTTCTCTTGCAACTCTTTTGACGACGTCCAGGAGCTTCTGGGTTATGAGGCGTTCGAGTTCGCCGAAGGGCTGCTTCTCAAAGATCGTCTGTATTTGTTTCTGCTTGTCGGGTCTACACTTGCGAAGAACCAGCTCGCGGACTTCTCTGAACAGGGGCGCGGGTGGATCTATCAGTTTCCGCTTAAATTCCTCCTGACGCTCCTGGAGGGCCAGCTTCACCAACTCACCCTCCGGAAGCTTTAAGAACCGTCCCATCTTCTCGTAAATATCAGTCCGATTCGGCGCAGGGGGAGCCTTCTTTCCGGTCAGCAACTGCGAAACATAAGATTCGGTGACTTCGGTGGCGGCTGCCAGCTCGCGCTGGTCGAGACCCAGCGCCTCCAACCGGTGCTTGATTACTAGGAATACATCCATTGTGCGCCTGTGCTACTTGACTTGGAACGATTAAGTGATCGTCATCTTCCTTAATATCTCAAATCCTTCTTGACAAGTAAAGTAAATTTATTCACTATGGTTAATGTTTTGGAGCATGACAACGGCATATCGGAGGCGTATTAACCAATTGTAGTTATTTCGTATCACGTCGTTATAGACAAGACGCAGGGGTTGCCCTGCCTGACTTACCTGGTCCCTCTCCGATCGAGCCCAACAAGCCTGGCGGAACTGCCAGCTGTCGGACGGGCGCGGCAGATTGCAGAGGACCAAGGCCCCATAGGAGGCCCAAGTGACAAGCATTCGCAGAATCTTACTTCTGGTTTTCTTGATCGCGCTTTCGGCGTCATTGATCCGCGCACAAGATCTGTCCAGCTACCGGGATTTTCAATTTGGAATGAGACTGGGCGCCGTGGCAAAACGAGCAGGTATGAATCTGTCTGAAACAAAGACTCTCCACCGACGTCCGGCGTTGATCCAGGAGCTTTGGTGGCTGCGCTCTTTCGGCGGCTCAGTGCCTCAAACGGACCCGGTCAGGGAGGTAGTGTTCAGCTTTTACAACGGCGCTCTGTTTCGGATGGTAGTAAATTTTGACCGGTACAGGACCGAGGGGCTTACGGATGAAGACATGGTCAAAGCCATTTCGGCACAGTGCGGTATTGCGGCCAGGCCTATTGCGACGATCGTTCTCTTCTCTTCATCGCAAGTCTATAACGACAGCGAAAAGGTTATTGCCCGCTGGGAAGACTCGCAGTACTCGTACAACCTTTACCGTTCCTTCAACCAGCCTGCTTTCGGAATGCTGGTTTTTTCGAAACGTCTGGATGCCCTGGCGCAGACCGCAATCGCCAAAGCAATACACTTGGACGACCAGGACACTAGGTTGATGCACAAGGTGAATATCCGGCCCTGATGCGCAGCACAGCTCCTGGCGTCTTAGCGTTGGCGGCGGCTTCTTAAAAAAAGCCACCGTAGGGGCGAAAAAACTGCCGCTGCCAGGGCGACGCCGTGGCTGACGCAGTTCGCGCGGCAATCGGCTCTCATGGCGAGGCATCTGGAGTGGAACAGACCGGCAAGACAACCACACTCATCCTCTTCATCAGCCTCCCTTGGTGAATCGATTAACTTGTTTCGGTAATACGCGATGTAGTATAAGTAATACTGTGGCTAATACTGAACTGCATAAGTTAATTCGGGAGGAGTCTCAGTGGATATTTCTTTAGTCATACGTCATCGACTCGAAGAATTGGGTCTCGAGCAGAGAGATCTGGCGAGTGCCGCCCAGGTTACAGAATCGTACATTTCCCAGTTGTTGACCCCGAAAAAGACACCGCCGGCCACAGACCGCACAGGTATTTACGACAAAATGGAACAATTCTTGAGGCTGCCGACCGGTGAGCTTGCGAAGCTTGCAGACCTGCAGCGTCTGGAAGAATTGAAAAAGAAGCTTGCAGACCCGCCCGCTCCCCTGTTTAGGGAAGTTCGGGAACTGGTTCTGCGCAAATGCAGCGCGGACAAACAGAAACAGATGCGTGCCATCTTCGAGAAGCAGCCCTTCGGCGAACTAGAACGTCTGGTAACCCAGATCCTCCTGGACGTAGTCAAGAGGGTCGCCAGAAGAGAACTGGAAAGTGAAAGCTGGTTGCGCCTTGTTGCTGGACTCAGCAACCGGAGCCATGAGGAAATGCGGGTCGCGATCCTGGAGTTTTTGGATACCGACGTCTTCCACGTGTCGATTGAAAACTGCGCCTCTTTTCTGGATCCGCTGATTAAGTCCTGGGACATCGACCTTGCAGCTTTTGTCATCGAGATCAGCTTAAGCGAAGGAGTGGGCCCGGGGTACCCTCAGAGATTCGAATTTGCGGAAAGAGAAGCGGATTTCGACGAAGAGCCCGGGCTCAGGGAATTCCTGGAAGACGGTTTTCTGAGCGGGAATGCGACTGAGGAAGAAATCGAGTTCTTGAGAAAGCTGCGGTTAAAGGGAAAAAAGCCAACCGCTCTCTATTACTATCGCGAACTACAAAACCTCAGAGACCCTCTGCATTTTCGCTTCTCGCCGGCTTAGGGCGATGCCTTTGTTAAACGCCAAGCTTGTTCTTACGATCGCCAAGTTGACATTACTTTCTCGTTTCTTCCGTTATGCCGGACGGCGCAGCGAAAACTGTCCGAAATTCAGAGAATGCTCCTTGGCTCCGTTGAGCCAAGTCGCAATCCCTGCCCGATGATGATCTTTGGCAATTCCTATTGCCGGTAGTGGCGCGAACCTCACGTTCGCAAAACAACCGCACGGAAGTAAAGCAGCACCTGGGCTATGTTTCCAAATCGATGATTTCCGGCCGGTCTGCAAAACATGGGAAACCCAAAAACAAACCGGCAGGCGGCGGCCCGCGGGTGTATCATTATGGAGTATTACGAATCTCGCCACCCGGATCTAATATCACTCATCCGCACACACGAGCTTCGCAGTTCTGAACGCCGCATTTCCCGGAGAGGGAGGATGATTTTATGAAGGATCTCGTCCTGCAGTTGAGGTATCTAGGCGTGATTCCGAAAAACGACTACCGTGAATATGGCTTCCGCATTGAAGACAAAGACAAGAACGTACGGCAGATTGTCCTGACAATAGACAACGGCTTTTTTGTAGAGCATCACCTGATGTTTCAGGAAGCCCCGGATCTCTGCTATCAGAAGATGCTGACAGACCTCGGCAACGAAACCCCGGAAACGCCTTTGTGCGGGCGAGTGCCGGTCACGGTAGTCGATATTGCCAATTACAGGGATTCACATCCTGCCGCCAAGGGAAGAAGCCGTCAGGGAACTCGAAACTCGGCTCGGCGCGCTGAAGCCTCATAGGCCGCAGGGTGAACTGCTGCCATTTTCGCACTGCCCCTTTCTGCCGATCAACCTCGATTCAAACGAAGTCCATTTGGCCCTCACGAGGATTTATGGAAAGTGAAAGTTTCGACGCGATGCGGAGGAGAGTGCTGCGGGTGCACAGGCATTCGATCGTTCGATCGGCGCTGAGAGGGCACAGGAACAAGGGGCGGGGCCTGGTGCTGGTCAAGTACACCCAAACGGGAAAGGCGGGGATGGTGCACCTCTCCTACCTGACTCTCGACACTCTGAAGCGCATCCAGACCGGCGCGGGGCCCGACACGAAGGACTATGGAGCCATGATCATCGAAGGGATCTCCGGCTACCATCCCGATTCGGAATTGCCCGTCGTCGTCACCGACGGCAAATGCGAGCAGTTTTCATTCGGGGTTCGGCAGGCCGCACAGCAGCCGGGTAACCGGTCGAATTCGCGTCGCACATGAGACTGTGGGTCTCCCAGGCCGCATCAGCAGCCGCTGAATTTTGCCCGGACCAACTGGGCCGCTGCCAGACGCGGCCAAAACATGAGCGCCGTCGGGCCCGCCGGCGCCCACTTGCGCCCGTGCTTACCTGTTCTCGTGAAATGTACAGACTCCTGGCCTGGCCTTTCAAGGCCGGGGGCGCCAACCGGCCGATCGGTTTCGTGGCGCAGGTGGGAGAAAAAACCCCAGCTAGGGATATTATCCGCGCTCCCTCACGGTCGCGGCTCTGCAAGCTATCGGGAAAACCGAGCCGCGCAAAAAACTGGACGCGGATTTTCGCGGATTCAGATCCGCGTGAATCCGCGTCCGCTCAAATTCTCGGCTTTTCGTCGGACGACTTCGTAGGTGTTGCTGCCTTGAATACTGAAGATTGGATTTAGAGAATCAGGATATTTGCTGCTACAGTATGGCTGCCACGCGACAGCACTTACCTGATCAGGCAGAGGAAAGGCTCAACCTCCAGGGATTCGCAGGGAAGGAGCTACTGGTCTTGTCGATTGAAGACAAGTATAACGAAGTCAGAGAATTGATCATCCTGGGAAAAGAGAGGGGTTACCTTCTCTATGACGAAATCAACGACACTCTGCCAGAAGGGACTTACACCTCCGATGAGCTGGACAGAATTTTCTCCCGTTTCGGTTCTGCCGGCATCGAAGTCATAGATAGCGAACAGGACCTCCAGGAGGAAGGGATCGGCGATGACAGAACGGATGGAAACAACAGGAAGGGCGGACATTTAGATTTTGACCTTCTCGCCCTGAATAAGATAGTTGATCCGGTGCGTCTTTACTTCCGGGAGATGGCTGCCGTCCCATTGCTCAACCGGGAAAGCGAAGTTGTGATCGCCAAGAGGATAGAGCATGGACAGTGCGCCATCCTGAATGCGCTTGCGCGCTCTCCCCTAGTCCTTCGGGAGATTCTCAACATCGGGGAGCAGCTCAAAAATGAGCAACTTTCTATTCGCGATGTCGTCTCATTCGACGATGACGACTTGACCGATGATCTCGTTGACGAGAAGAAGACTGCGGTGCTCTGTATCATCGAAAGCATTCGCAGGCACGAACAGGCAGCCCACAAGATCAGCGTGAAAATCGGCCGCTGTCGCAAGCATTCACGGCTTTATAAAAAGCACCTCTCCATGCTGGCCCGCTACCGGTTACCCGTTGCCTCAAAAATCCGCAGCTTAAAACTCCAAAATGTTAATCACGAGAAATTTGTTGGAATCATCAAAGATGCAGTATGCAAAATCATGGCGTTACAACGTGAAATCCACCAACTCAACGCCAGACTAGGCACAGCGCGCGGGTTTGAGGATGACAGGGTCATCAAAAGGGAAATCAAACAACTCCAAAGTAAGATGAAGCGGTTGGAAAGCGAGTCTTTTACTCCGTTCCCCGAGTTGAAGCAAACCCTGGCTGCCATCAAGTTGGGAGAGTTGGAATCGGATCTCGCCAAGAAAGAGATGATTGAAGCAAACCTGCGGCTGGTAGTTTCGATCGCGAAAAAATACAGCAATAGGGGAGTGCAATTTCTGGATTTAATCCAGGAAGGGAACATCGGGCTCATGAAAGCGGTGGATAAGTTTGAGTACCGCCGGGGCTACAAGTTCGGCACATACGCCACATGGTGGATCCGCCAGGCAATCACCCGAGCCATCGCCGACCAGTCGAGAACCATTCGTGTTCCTGTGCACATGAACGAGGCTATTAATAAGCTGATCCGCGCCTCGCGCGGCCTGGTCCAAGAATATGGTCGTGATCCCACGAATGAGGAAATTGCCACGAGAATGGATCAGCCCATCGGCAAAATTCGAAAGATATTGGAGATTATCCGGGCACCTGTCAGCCTGGAAATCCCAATAGGTGCGGACGGCGGCAGCCGTCTTGGCGATCTCATCGAGGATAGCGGCCTGGTTTCACCGGCGGAGGCCGCGCTCAACGTCAACTTGAAGGAAAAGACGGAATCTGCTCTCAAAACCTTGACCCCTCGCGAGGAGCAGGTGCTCAAAATGCGCTTTGGGCTGGAAAACGGCTGTGAACAAACCCTCGAAGAAGTCGGCCGGCGTTTTTCCGTCACTCGCGAACGGATTCGCCAAATCGAGGCTAAGGCGTTGCGCAAGCTGAGGAGTTCACCGCACACCCGCATATTGAGGGATTTCCGCGAAGGATGGCTCAATCCGAAGTGATCCGACTTCCACGCCCCGGCTTCAAGCATCGGATTCAATAAACCGTTGAACTAGGCCGTAACGGTCGCCAACAATTTCCGTGGTTTCCGACATGTAATGCGGTATACTCTTTGCTCCAGTAGGGTTTCTGCAAGAATCCGTTGGTGGAGAACGCTGCAAACCCATGCAAGGGGAGCAGCTTTTTTTATGCCTGAAGAATTGCGAATGATTGCTGAAACCATAAAATAACAAAAGAGCCCTCAACGGAGGGACATCAAGTTAGGAAAACAGATGAAAGAACAAGGAACGGTTAAGTGGTTTAACAACGAAAAAGGTTATGGTTTTATCAGCCGTAATTCGGGGGATGATGTTTTTGTCCATCACACTGCCATCCAGGGTAGTGGCTTCAAGTCTCTTAATGAAGGCGACAGAATTGAATTCGAAGTGGCAAAAGGCCCCAAGGGACTGCAAGCTCAAAATGTGATGAAGCTGTAGATAGGCTGAATCTGACAATGGGGCTCCGGATGACCGGAGCCTCTTACTTCTCTAAATCAGCAGCGGCCGAGGGAGGGCATAAAGGTATGGCGCGAGGCGAAGCGCTTGTAACTTGCCCCCAGTGTGGCTCTCAATCACGCATACCCGTCATAGCTTTACAACACAACAACTATCACTGCTCCCGGTGCGGCAACCGCATCCCGCTCGCGAACGTGAACATTCCGGGAGAGGATCAAAATCAACGGTCGTTTCGCAGCAGATCGAAAAGTCAGTTTCAGAAGCGCAAGCGCCATTAGAATGGGGGCTGATCCCCGAACAGCACGGTGCTACCGGGCAGCTACCTCCATCTCGGGCTGCTTGGCGATGCGAGCGATTTGCGCTGCGCAAGCTTCCTTATATATCTTCTTCGGAACAATTGTTTGGATCTATCGGCGTGAACAAGCTCCGCCTCGCGCTTTGATGCGGCACACCGCGCAGCGGCAAGATCGATGCCTCGACGCGTCCGCCTGTGTAGCTGGACTTGGGGCCTCCCAGGCGACAGTCCTCCAAAGCGGTCGCCCATACGGTGTCGGCAAATCCGCAGAACGACCTTCTCCCGGAAAGCGAGGGTTTTAGGATGTGTGCCGCTCGACCTGGGACCTCTGCTTTTTCATGACGGCCTGGGAACAATGGAAGATCCTGCAGCATCGCCGGAGCGTCCACGGCCTCGTTGGCCAATATTCCGGCTATGCCTGTCTTGCACCGCCCGTCTTCCGGGCTCTGGCTGTAGGATGGCTCTCTCTGTAAGAGTCTATGTCCGCTGCGGCAATAGCGGCGCGATTGAGGATAGGCGCGTCTCGGCTCTCATTGTGCACGTCCAGGAGCAGTTTTTGATTGCAGAGATCGGGCGCCTCTTGAAACATCAAGCGGTTCCCACCAAAAAGACCGTCGTCGATAGTCAAGCTCACATCGCGGATTTCGCCTGCCTCGTTCTCGATGAGGAACCGATATTCGCGGTGTCCTGTCTGTGGAAAAACACCGATATATCTGACACGCAAAACAGCATCCCTTGCCATCAATTTAAACCATTTTCTACGAGTCGCACTCGCCTGGGACTAAGCATTATTTGGCCCGGGAGGATCTCCGCCCACGCTAAATTATAT
>DASQID010000735.1:0-1514 GCA_035631775.1 Acidobacteriota bacterium | reverse complement strand
TTGCGGCTGGCCCAGATGCTTTTCGAGAAACCCAATCGCAATTGCAAAGAGGCGATGGCGTGGTACGAGCGAGCCTCGGGAAATGGGGTTGCTCAGGCCATGTATGAGCTAGGCAAGATTTATCAAGAGGGTAAATGCGTGCAGCGCAATTCCGAAATGGCTTATCGCTGGTTCCAGACCGGTGCTCGATATGGATCGCAGGAAGCGCATGCGGAGGCAGAGAAGTCAGGTTCCCTCCTCACCCAAGCGCAGAAGAAAGTCATCGACCTGAAAATCGAAAAGTGGGCTAGCCAGCACACGGGCGCGGACAAGTATGAAGACAAAGAAGAAAAGGAGGAGCGCTAAACGCTCCTCCCCTTCCTCGTGGTCGACTTACATCAGTTGCTTGCAGGGTTAAAGACGGTCTCCACGATCGCCAGTGATGCGGCAGCAGCCTGGCGGCTGGCATTTTCATTGAAGGGCACGACTACGTAGCGCAGTTCGCCCGCTTCCACATGGACCAGATTGTGGTAAGCGGCAAATTGCACGCCGGCGGTGCTTCCCACGGTTGATTTAACTCCCGGCCCCAGAAATACAACGAAGACCGTGCTGGCATCCGGTGCTGGAAGGATCTTGCTCTCCAGCATTGCAACCAGCTTGCTCTGGATCGCGAGATCATTCACGCCTTTGCTGAGGTCAGCAAAATCCTCGACGCTGGGAGCAGCGGGAAGAACACTGACATTGTTGTTCTGCAATTGCGTGATGTGGGAGTGACTGGTGAGATCAGAAAGCGATGCCTCACGAGAACGCACATTCTGTTCTGCCCAGGCGCCTCCCAGGAAAACGCTCACCTGCTGGACCGACTGCATGACCGGCGCGGCGTTGGCCTTTCTAGGGCCTGCGGCGGATAAATCCGTAGGCACGATTTGGACCACACCACCGTCGTCATCCGAGATGAAGTTAGTTGTTGGAACGGGCAAGTCCGCAGGTTTGACCGCCTTTTGGGCGGTCATAACCTGCGTGGCAAAAAGACCTGCTAGGAACAACATGCAAAGGTTCAGTCTCTTCATCTTGGCTCTCCTATTGGACGTTGAGGGCGAAGTCGTCCACCACGAATGAGGTTTGCAACTCAAAATCTTCTTGGCCGATCAGGAAAACCTGGATCGTCTTTCCGATAAATGAATTGAGGTTATACGTGTGTTGTTGGTAACCAGTGATGTGGTCCAGATTGGAGAATGTTTGCAGTGTCTGCAGAACGTTCCCGGATGAATCCCGGATCTGCACCTGCAGAGTGTCGAATGCTGTCGTCGTACTGGTTTCGGCCGTATCGATGTGCAGCCAGAAACTCAACGTAGCCGATGTAGCATTCGCGGGTATGGAGACCTGCTGCATGATGGTGTCGGTCGTGGTCGCGCCGAAACCATCCATCCATGCATCGAACGTGCCGGAATGCGGCGGCTCGAGGCTGGAGTTGGCGATGATCTCCTGTGGCGAATGAGTTGAGGTCAGAACCCATGGAGCCGGATTCGTCTTGC
>DASQID010000734.1:0-1686 GCA_035631775.1 Acidobacteriota bacterium | reverse complement strand
ACCTTCACTCTGTTTGACGATGCCGTAGACAGTAGAAAGGCCAAGGCCCGTTCCCTGGAGACCCTTTGTGGTGTAGAAGGGCTCAAAAATATGGGCTTGTATCTCTTTGTCCATGCCGCAACCGGTGTCGCTGACGCTGAGCACGACGTAGCGTCCAGTTTTCGCGTGGGGGTGCTGCGCAAGATTCCCCTCGTCGAGTTCGGCGTTGGCAGTCTCGATGATCAGTCGGCCGCCCTGGGGCATCGCGTCCCTGGCATTGACAGCGAGATTCATGAGGATCTGTTCGATCTGGCCGAGGTCAGCTTTGATGCGGCCCAGATTTGGGTCGCGATTGACAACCACTTCGATGTCCTCGCCGATCAGGCGATGGATCATCTTGTCCATCTCGGTGATGATGGTGTTCAGGTTGAGAATTGTGGGTTGGATGATTTGTTTGCGGCTGAAGGCGAGCAACTGACGGGTGAGAGAGGCGGCGCGTTGTCCAGCCTTTCCGATCTCTTCGGTGTATCGGAGTGAAAGCTCGTCGGAGCCGATGCGCTCTTTCAGGAGGGTACTGTAGCCTACGACCACACCGATGGCGTTGTTGAAGTCGTGGGCTACGCCTCCGGCCAAGCGGCCGACCGCTTCCATTTTCTGCGCCTGGAGCAGTTGCCCTTCCAGAAGCTTACGCTCGGTGATGTCCTGGTTCATGCCTTCATAGCGAACTACCACTCCGTCCTGGAAAATGGCCCGGGCGTTGGCCGAAACCCACACCGTGCTGCCGTCCTTGCGATAAAGTTCGACCTCAAAGTTCCGTACTTCACCTTGCCGCTCAATCAGAGCCTTGAACTCTTCGCGGCGGCGGGGATCGACGTAAACCTGGTGAGCAAGATCCTGGACGCTGGCGATAAGTTGTTCGGGACTTTCATAGCCGAACATGCGTGCAATGGCCGGATTAGCGCTGAGGTATCGGCCATCGGGCGTACTCTGGAAGATTCCGAAAATGGCTTCCTCGAAGATGCCCCGATACTTCTGCTCCAGGCGCCCTTCAGACTCACGCGACTCTTCCCGGGCAGAGACTTGTCGATGTTCGGCGTGATTCAGAGCGGACGCTAGAAGCCAGATCAGGCTCACGAAGATCACGACCATGCTGACGATCAGGCAGGCGAGGGCTAAACGCACGTCATTCAAGGAGAACTTGCTAAAGATGTAGCCCGTCCCCAAAAGCACCGGGGCGATGACAGCGATAGGAAGGAGGCGTCTGGCTAGCCAGCCGCCGGCAAAGTGACTGCTGACGACGGCCATGATCCCGTCCGCTGGCCGGCAAAATAGAATGGCAATTGAAACGAACAGGAATCCTGCCCCGGTGTGCAACGCCATGGACGTGTATTGGACTGACCCGTACAACAACGGTACCCCGTACAGGTATCCGACCACCGCGAGCAAAGAACCGGAACCGGACAAAAGGGCGAGCAACTGCGGGATGCGCGCCTGCTTTTCGGACAGAGATAGAAGGAGGAGGCTCGTTCCCACCAGGCAGAAGCTGATGGCCGTTATGTGAGCCATGCGTCCTGGATAGGGATGCTGGACCAAGTCGTGGAAAAGGATTTCGTCGATGCCGAAATTCCGGTGAACAATATATTCCAGCAGCGTGAACAAGCCTAGTGCGATAACCACCGCAGAAAAAAGCGCAGACGTATGCCGAGC
>DASQID010000733.1:0-7620 GCA_035631775.1 Acidobacteriota bacterium | reverse complement strand
GCTGGACCTTTTCCGTCCGTGACCGGTCGGGGTAAGCTACAAAATAAAACAAGATCGAACCGTTGTTGGCGATGGATTCGATTGCGTCGCCCAGGGCCGGCAGAAGTCGTGAATCGCTGAGCAGGAATGGGTCCTGACCCTGCGCGTCTGCACTTGAAGTCTTCGCGATTCTAGCAATCACGGAAAGGCTGCTCATCTGCACACCGGTTCTCGGTGCAGGGAGGAGGAAGATGGACTTGCGTGCGCTTATTCGATTTGAATCCGCATCTCGAACTACGGTCTCGAGGTTGTAACGGCCCTCGGGCAGAAGAAAGTGGCGTATATACAGGATGCTGGATTTTTTCGTCATTTCCAGCTTGGGCAACTCCCCTTGGTAATCATAATCCTGGCTGAACTTCTTGATGACCTTTCCGTCCGGAGTCTTTAGAAACGCCAGCAGACTAAAGCGTGCCTTGAACTTGTTTTCTTGTGGAACAGACTTGAAAGACAGCTGGGAGAGGGGAATTTCAATGACCAGCGAGCCCAGAACGCCTTCACCCGTTCGATCAAAGTGCAGCGCCGCGGCTCTATAGTCAAAATCATGTGGAACCGGAGAGGAGGATAGTGCACCCAGCAGCGGCAATTCACTGGAGGTGAAGGGCGAGGAAGCTTCCGTGTACGGGACAGCAAAATATCCTTTTCGGGTCTGCAACGTGACGCCTCGCCGCAACACCCTTACGCTGATTTCCCTGAACTTTCCGTCCAGTTTGAGGTTGGACGGAGCATAGGCCAGCTCGTAATAAGACCGGATATCTTCGCTGACGCGTTTCATGCTCACACCCAGATCGTTGGAGTTGCCGATCAGCTTGCCGCCGGTTTCTTGAGAGAGGGCGGCGAGAGTCTCCTGGAAGTTCGCGCGGATGCTGGCTTCGGCCTGTTCGCCGGCCATCACGTCCTGCCGGCTCACGGGCCCTCCGCTGCGTTGGATCTGCTGCCTGATTTGGGCAGTGGCAGTGCTGAGCATGGTGGTAGCGGATTTGTTCTGGTCGCCGGTGATCAAGCCGCGCGCATCAATGGCGTAAATGCTCACATTGGCCCGATTCGCCTCGCTGATGACCGTTTTGAGGTAATCTACCATTATGGGAGTAACGCTCAAGGATTGTGTGAAATAAAGAAGCGTCTTCCGCCCGGCCAGGTTCTTCTCGCCCCGAACCAGGGAAAGAAGAGCGAAGATCGAAGAGCGCGAGTGCTGTTCCTGGGCCATCGCATCGGCGTAACTCAGGCTTCTTGCTGCCGCATCAGCGAGGGCAGCTTCGACAAACGCGCTCCAAACACCAGTTGAATTGGAATTGCTCCTACCCAATGAAGAAGTCGCAGAATCGCCAGCTGCCAGAGCGGCGGCGCTCCGCTCCAGGTTGGACTTGATGGCAGACGAATCGGTCGCGAACTGCGAATAGGCCAGAGTGGTCGCTTTGTCAATGGCCTTGCGCAACCTTTCACGATCGTTGGTGAACGGTTGGAGAATCATCAGACGCTGATCAATCACAAACACGGCTGCAAAGAGGTTGTTTTTCAGCTCCGTGTTTAAGAATCTCTGGGCGCCTTCCTGGGCGAGTCTGCGGCCTTCCTCGTCGAGCCGTTCAAAAACCAGAGTCACCAGGTTGATTTGTCGCAGGGGGTCGATATGTCGGGCTTGAGGTGTGGCGGTCCCGGCCGGCGCCTCGAGCTTCAGTTCGGCCTTTTCCACGACGCTGAAGGAGGTGATCCTTTGCTTGACGCCGTCCTCATAGACTTCAATCTCGCTCTCTTTCAAGTCGCGCACCAGATTGTCGCGCCTGTCCCGAGCCACGAGGTCCAACAGAACCTCGGTGACTTCCGCCTGACTTTCCATCCGCGGGACTTTCCTGGCGTCGGTGGCACGCTTTCGAGGTGTCTGTCCGGAATTGGATTGTGAATAGGCGCCAGAGAGGGCAACGGTCAGCAGTATTCCGCCCAACAATAGTATGCCGCGGGATTTTGGTGCTGCGCCATCAGCCCGCCTTGGCCGAATGGAGTGCGGCTTGATGCCGGCGCATTCCAATTCCGATCTGTGAAATAGATTCAAGGGAAATCCTCCAGCGTGGCCAGGCATTCTCATTTTAGCATGGTGAATCAGAGTTTATCCTGCTATAGATAAGAACCCGCAGGATTCAGGAAATGCGATTCTCATTCGGCGCCTTGCTTACTCTCTTAATGACGACGGCGTGGCTGGGCTTTGCCTTTCACGGGAGGACGGGTGAGCGAAAGTTGGATCCGGTGGTTTTCGAAGCGATCAGTCCGCCGGGACTCCAGTTTGTCATCAATCCGGGGAAGACGGCCCGCAGACATCAGCCTGAAACAATGATCGCCGGGATTGCCCTCTTCGATTTCGACAATGATGGGCTGCTGGACATCTATTTTGCGAACGGGGCCAGCATGCCGGGCCTCGAGAAGAACGACCCAAGCTTTTACAACCGTCTTTTCCGGCATATGCCGGATGGCTCTTTCACAGAGGTCACAGAGAAGGCGGGCGTCCGAGGCCACGGATATACCCTGGGGGTTGCCGTGGGCGACTACGACAACGACGGCTTTCAGGATCTATTTGTGGCAGGTCTGCGAGAAAACATCCTTTATCACAACAAAGGGGACGGTACGTTTGCGGACGTCACTGTCAAGGCAGGCCTAGCCAAGCCAGATCCGCAATATGGAACCTTGTGGGCTGTCAGCGCAGCATGGTTTGATTACGATCGCGACGGCTTCCTGGATCTCCTGGTGTCGAATTACTGTGTGTGGGATCCTGCCGTGGAGCCCGCCTGTCCCGTAGGCGGTCTGCCGGACTTCTGTCATCCGAGGCTCTACAAAGGTTTGCCCAACTCTCTGTTTCACAACAATCATGACGGTACTTTCACGGATGTGTCGGTGGCATCCGGAGTAAGGAAGTCCATCGGCAAAGGCATGGGAATCGGCGTCGCCGACTACAACGAAGACGGGTGGCCCGACTTTTTCGTAGCCAACGATACGGTTCCCAACAGTCTCTTCATCAACCAGCGGGATGGCACATTTAAAGAGGAGGCAGCCTCGGCTTTTGTGGCGTACACCGATAACGGGAAAGCGGTGTCGGGAATGGGGGTTGACGCCCGTGACATCGACAACGATGGCCGTCCGGATATATTCGAAACCGCCATGGTCGGTGAGACAATGCCATTCTTTTGGAACGCCGGACACGGAATTTTCGAGGAGCGCACTTTTACCAGCGGCCTGGCGATGCTCACTCAGGGCAAGTCGGGCTGGAGCAACGGCATCTACGATTTCAACAACGATGGGTGGAAAGATCTCTTTGCAGCATCAGGCGATGTCATGGACAAGGAGGGCTTTTTTGCCACCCGTGTTGCGCAGGCCAACTCACTCTTCCTGAACCTGGGCAACGGCAGGTTTGTCGATGGAAGCCCGACCGCCGGGCCGGATTTCGCCCGGAAAGCGATCCACAGGGGCGCTGCTTTTGGCGACCTCAACAACGACGGGCGCGTCGATGTTGTCGTGAGTTCGCTCGAGGAGCCCCTCGAGGTGTGGCGCAACACCAGCCCCAACACCAATCACTGGCTGCTGGTGCGGACTGTCGGAACCAAGAGCAATCGCGATGGAATGGGTGCAAAGCTCAGGGTGGTGACCGCTTCGGGAACACAATACAACCAGGTCAATACTGCAGTCGGTTATGCTTGCGCATCCGATGTCCGCGTTCATTTCGGCCTGGGACCCGACACCCTGGTGAAGGAGCTGCAGATTATCTGGCCAAGCGGCACAATCCAGGTTCTAAAGGACATAAAGGCCGATCAGGTGCTCACGATAAACGAGAAGTGAGCTTGCACTAGCGCGGCTTTGGTTGGGTGGATTGCAGGTCTTCCAGCGTGACGAAAATGTCGCCCCGCCGGTCCTTGTTCAGCGCTTTCACCTTCTCAAACTGGGCGCGGGCTCGAGCAGCGTCTTCGGGCCGATTCGCACGTTGATACGCCTGTGACAGATTGTAGTGTACTATCGCCACGGTGGGAGCTATGGCTGCAGCCTTCTCCAACGATTCGATGGCCTGCGGCAGGTTGTTCATGTACAGATGGCTGCGGCCGAGGGCATAGTATCCCGCAAAGTTGTCGGGGGATGCATCGACTGCTCTCTGTGAGTAAGCAGCCCCCTCCTCAAATTTGCCCCAAGCCATCATTTGAAGAGCAATCTGCAATAACGCAGCTTCGTGGGCCGGGTCTCTTTCCAACTCCTGTTTGAATGAGGCGACAGCTTTTTCGGGCTCCCGCTGAACGAGCAGAGCTGTGCCGAGTGCATATGCCACGTTGGGCCGGCCCCGGTATTGGACTTCGAGCTCCTCATAGAGTCTGAAGGACTCCTCGGGTTTCTGCTCGGCGTCAAGATATGCCGCGCGGCCAAACTTGCGGATCATCTCCCGCTGCTCCTGTGAGAGCGACTCGACGGGGTCCGAGATCCTCAGCACGGACATTCCCATCGCATCAAGGACTGCATCCGCTTCCTGATGTTCGGAAGCATAGGTATTCAACACAAAAAGGGCCGCCTCAAATTGCCGGCTCCGGTTTAGGAGTATTGCCTGATGCAGCCGAACCACTCTCGAGATTTCACGCATACGGTCCACGCCCAGATTGCGTGATCTGGTCAAGTGCTCCAACGCCTCGGCATGCTTGTCGAGTCGGTACTCGCACAGACCAAGCAGACCCCATGCCTGGCTGTTTTGGGGATCAAGAGCCAGCAGCTTTTCGAAAGCGCTGGCGGCAGCAGCGTATTGATCGGCATCGTAATTGATCGATCCAAGATACCACCAGCCCTCGGCCCAGTCCGGACGCAGCCTGACCAATTGACCGTAAGTCTGAATGGCGGCCGTCAATTCTCCACTCTCCCTTGCCTGCTCCGCCCGCAGCTTTATTCGATCGAAGGTTCCGGAGTCACCGGCAGCAGGGTTTTCATCCACCAGCGCGGGAGAAGCGATCCCTTGCTGCTGCGGCACGTGCTCGTTCTTTCCGTAGTTTGGAAAGGTCAGGAATTGAGCCGCAGCAGGATTTCCCTCCTGTCGCTGTTTCTCGATGGCATCCAGCTGAGAAAAGCGTCCTCGGGCCTTCAAGGATTCTTCTTGCCGGCCTGCACGTTGATAGGCCTGAGCCAAAGCGTATTGGATCGCGGCCAGCTCCGGAGCCAATGCTGCAGATTTTTCCAGAAGCGTGATGGCCTGCGAGAATTCCCTCTTGTACAAATGAATCCTGCCCATCAGGTAGTAGCCGGCATAATTACTTGGCTCCAACTCAATCAACTTCCGGGCATAGGCAGTGCACCGCTCGAACTGATTCGTATCCAGCATTCGGAAGGCAAGGCGCAGCATGGCCGGTACGTGATTCGGGTCCTTTTCCAGTTCTGCCTCGAAATAAGGCATCGCCCGTTCGGGATCTTCTCTTACCACCAGAAGGGCAAGCCCAAATACATAAGAGACGTTGGGCTTGCCGTGGTATCTTGCTTCCAGCTGTTCATAGACCTTAAACGCCTCATCCATCTTTCTCTCGGCGGCCAAGAAGGTGGCTTTGCCAAAAAGCCGAATCATTTCGTGTCTATCCGGGGAAAGGGACTCCATGGGCTCAGCAATCCGCAGAGCAGCACATCCCATTGCGTCCAATACTACAGGTGATTCCCTGTGCTCGATGCCAAAACCGACCAGAATCGCTAGAGCTTCCTCATACCGGCGGGTCCGCGTCAGCAGGATCGCTTGATGAAGACGGACGGCGCGGGCCAAGTCCTGATTGTCACCGAAGCCGGAAACTCTGGCTTTGGTCAGATGTTCAAGAGCGAGGTTCATCTCGCCGGTCTTAAACTCAGATATCCCCAGCAACCCCCAGCCTTGCCCATTCTGAGGTTCGAGGGTCACTAGTTTATCGAAGGCTGCTCGGGCCGCAGTAAACTGCTCCCGGTCAAAGTGCAATGTACCCAGATACCACCATCCCTCGGCCCACGCCGGACGGAGTTGGACTAGCTGTTCGTAAGCTTGGAGCGCTTCGGCATCGCGATTCCCCTCGCGCGCCCGTGCAGCCTTCTCAGCCAGCCTTCGGAATTCCTGGTCGTCGACGGAAGGCTTTTGAGAGGAATCGACTGCTGCTGTCTGGGCAAGTCCGGACAAGGCCAAAACAGTGGACAGCAGGATGCAGATGAGCAGACAATAAACAAATTTCCTATTCATCGCAGAGAGAGAAATCTTTCTTTGCGTCTTGGCGTCTTTGCGGTGGCTCTTTAAAAAGCCACCGCAAGGACGCCAAGGCGCAAAGGAATGGTGGCCTGGCTTAATCATTTTGCCTCAAAATCCGTTGACAGGCACTTCCTATCGTGTGCCTTACTTCTCGGGCTCCATGATTGTCAAAACCTGGTCGGCCTTGATGTCCTGCAGCGTCTGCACGATCCCACTGGGCCAGCGAATCTGCAGGGACTTGATGTGTGTTTCTTCCCCCAATCCGAAGTGCACCCTCTTATCGCTTCCCGAATAAATGCCATTGACAGTGCTCACGTGGTTATATTGCTTCGACCCTGAAGGCAGAGTCAGTTGAACTCTTGCGCCGATGGCATCACGGTTGCTCCTTCTACCCTGCAGCTTCAGTAAAATCCAATGATTCGGGTTGATTCCCTTCCTTTTGAAGAAGAGAGGGGTGTCGTTGAGCCGGTTGACTGCAATTTCCAAGGAGCCGTCATTGTCAAAGTCGCCCACGGCCACGCCGCGATTTGCACCCGCAACCTGCAAATCGGGGCCCACCAGGTTTGACCAGTCCTCGAATTTTCCATTTCCGAGATTGTGATAAATGAAACAACCTTCCTTGTAACGTGCACTGGGATTGAACAGTTCGACGTTGTCTACCACATGAGATCCTGCGACAAAGATGTCCTTCCAACCGTCGTTGTCCAGATCGCAGAATTTCACGCTCCAGCCGCTATGCGACTCCGACAGTCTTCCCAGGTTTGAAGAAAAAGTGACGTCCCGAAAGATACCGCCTCCCTCGTTTAAGAAGAGAGTGAAGAATTCCTTGACCAGATCCGAGTAGAACAAATCGTCCAGACCATCATTGTTGTAGTCATTAAAATCACACCCCATACCCGATACCATGGCGCCGTTTTCGTTGGCATAGACCCCAGCAGGAAGCGCAACCTCTTTAAAGATCCCTCCTCCCTCATTGTGATAAAGGAGGTTGGGCATTTTATCGTTGGTTACAAAAATGTCCATGCGGCCGTCATTGTCATAGTCGCCGATAGCCACCCCCATGCCTTTTCCAAGGATCCGGTCCAAACCGGCTTTCGTTGAGATATCCGTAAACGTGCCGTTCCCGTTGTTTCGGAGCAGCACGTTAGGCAAGGGTTTGAAGACGTCAGGAGTGCAGTACGTCCTGTATCCGGGCATCCTTTGGCCGCAATAGCTGTCCCTGTTTTCCTGGAATGTCCATTGGAAATAATGCGTCACAAATAGATCCAAGTAACCGTCATTGTCCACATCCACCCAGCAGACGCTGGCCTTAAAGGGATACCGGCTCATCGCTACTCCGGCTTTGGCAGTAACATCGCTGAATGTGCTGTCCCCGTTATTGT
>DASQID010000732.1:0-13164 GCA_035631775.1 Acidobacteriota bacterium | reverse complement strand
TCATGGGAGATACGGATCTGTGCCCGTTTGACAACGGTACGTATGGCTCGATGTCGACGCGCTTTTTCGGACCAGCCTTGAGGGCTGCCGCCGCCGAGGCCAAGGCCGTTCTGCTGGAGATGGCTTCCGAGCAGCTGAAGGTTTCCAAAGAGAAGCTGAGCGTGGAAGACGGCGTCGTGAGTGTCGCTTCAGATCCAAAAACGAAGGTGGCTTTCGGGCAGTTGACCAGAGGCCAGAAGATAACGCGCAAACTGGATGGAAAGGCTGTGCTCAAGTCCGTCTCCGAATTCAAAGTGATGGGCAAACCTACAAAGCGGACAGACGGGCCCGACAAGGTGACCGGCAAGGCAAAATACGCCGGTGACATTCGCCTTCCGGATATGCTTTACGCCAGAATCCTGCGTCCGCCGGCACATGGGGCGAAGGTGAAGAATGTCGATGCGTCAGGGGCGGAGAAGATCCCGGGGATTACCGTGGTAAAAGAGGAAGGGCTAATCGCGGTGCTCCATAAGGACCCTGAAATTGCGGCGCAGGCTCTCTCGAGCTTCAAAGCCGACTACGACGTCCCGGAGGCAACCGTCGATAACGCGACGATTTTTGATCACCTCGTCAAGGTGGCCCCTCAACCGCAGGAAAGGGAGAAGAGGGGGGACCTCGCCGAGGGCGAAAAATCAGCCGCCTCCCTGTTTGAGGGGAAATATCTGGGTCCATACGGCGCGCACGCACCTATCGAAACTCACACCGCGCTCGCGAAAATCGAGGGTGGTAAGGCAACTGTCTGGGCCTCGACACAGACTCCCTTCCCCAACAGGCAACAGGTTGCCCAGGCTCTCGGCTTTCCCGTGGAAAATGTCCGGGTCATCACTCCCTTCGTCGGGGGAGGTTTCGGCGGTAAGAGCAGCGGCGGCCTGCATTGTGTTGAGGCAGCCAGGCTGGCGAAGATCACGGGAAAACCGGTCCAGGTTTGCTGGACGCGCGCCGAGGAGTTTTTCTACGACACATACAGACCCGCCGCAGTGATCAAGATCAAATCCGGTATCGACGGTTCGGGCAGAATCTGCCTGTGGGACTACAGTGTCTACTTTGCCGGTTCGCGAGCCGCCGAGCAGTTTTACGATGTACCTCATAACATCATCAGGGTCTTCGGCCAGGGAATGGGCGGATCGGGGAACGCACACCCATTCGGCACCGGGCCTTGGCGCGCTCCAGGAGCCCCCATAAACGTATTCGCCCGCGAATCGCAGATCGACACTATGGCAGCCAAGGCGAAGATCGATCCGCTGGAATTCCGCCTGAAGAACACCACTGACAAGAGAATGCGCGGCGTGCTCACGGCGGCCGCTGAGCGCTTCGGATGGAAGAAAGCGATCTCTCCCAGCGGTAGAGGCTGCGGCATCGCCTGCGGAATCGATTCCGAGACCTATTGCGCCGAGTGCGTGGAGGTCAGCGTAGACGGGTCGACCGGAAGCGTGAAGGTCAAACGCGTTGTATGCGCCCAGGACATGGGGACAGTCATCAATCCTGAGGGAGCTGCAATGCAGATGGAAGGCTGCATAACGATGGGGTTGGGATACACACTGTCGGAGGATATCAGCTTCAAGGGCGGCCAGATATTCACCACCAATTTTGACACTTACGAACTGCCGCGCTTCTCGTGGTTGCCCGAGATTGAAACGATACTGATCAAGAACGATGAGTTGCCTCCCAAGGGAGGAGGCGAGCCTGCAATTGTTCCTCTCGGCGCTGCGGTTGCCAATGCGATTTTCGACGCCTGCGGAGCGCGGATGTATCAGCTCCCCATGACTCCCGAAAGGATCAAGAAGGTCCTAGGAGTCTGAACCAACAGGGGTCATGGGCTAGGGGTTGGGGACCGGTCGCCCGCAGGTGCTCTGCTGTCCGCGTCCGAAGGCGGCGTTTTTCCGCGTCCCAAAGCGGCTTGTGCCCTCTGCCGTAGCAATCCGGGCTAAAATCTCCTGGACTCAATGACTGCGGATCGATCCTCACTTGACCTCGATTTCGCCCAAGTCATACCAGCCGTCGGGCTGTCGGCCCTCGATGGCCAAGCGGATTGCCGGTTTTCCCGTTCTGGGATCGAGCATCGCCACTCGCAACCGATATTTGCCGGGTTTAAGAGATTCCGGCACATAGAGCGTGCTCTCGAAAACGGCGTCTCCAGGCAGCCATTGCCGAATGTCAGCGGGAGTGGGAATCTCCGCACGGTCCTGCTCCGAGGTCAACTGCAGAGCGAGGGTGTAAGGATAATAAACCGGAGAGACTCCCGCATTCAGCCACCACATGTTTACGGGCATCATCTGGCCGCGACGAACGGCGGCAGGATATTCCAGCTTGCGTAGAAGAAAGCGGTAGCCGATCTTCTTTTGGAATTCCTCGAATTTACCTTTCCAGGCAGCCGGAATCGCCGTTGACTTGATGTTTATCGTGCTGGCATGCCAGCGAAGCGCCTGTTCCAGAATGTAGTCCAGGTCATACTTTCCCTCGAACCAGGATCCCGGGGTACCACAGGTTTCCAGCGACACCGGTGCCTTCTTCCACACATCCTGTATGCCGGTCCTGACGATTTGCTGAGGATATATGTCCAGCATATGGGCGAAATTCCTCCCGGGGCGTCCCATGTCCCCCCAACAATCCAGCCGCCAACCGGCGCCGCGCTGAGTGCCGTAGGCGAGAGCCACCGGTTCGTCAAAATTCATCAGCAGCCTGGTTCGCCTGAAAGACTCGAAGTACACGTCAATCAGTTCTTCCTGAACACGGCGCGATGGCAGATGAGGACCCCAACCCTCGCCCCAGTACCCCACCGTGGAGATGTCGACAGTATCGAGGCAGGGATGTCCATCGTAGCGCCGGCCGAACTCTCGGATGAGCGCCGACCAGAGTTTGCAGTAGAGCGGATCATCGGCATCCGGGGACCAGATTTTCCCGTCGGGATCACTGTCCTGGTTGGCTCTGCGGGCACCGGACTTGCGGTACCACTCGGGCAGAGGATCTCGCTGATCGTATGGCATCAGGCGGACCGTGAGCTGTTGGTTGTGTTTCCTGGCTTCTTCCAGAGCCACATCCATGATCTCCCAGCGATATTTCCCCTGCTCCGGCTCGAACTGGTGCCAGAACCAGCGAAAGTAGGCAACCGACGTGTCGGGGAAGTCAGGCGGAGTGGCGGCGTCCGCCACCTGCACCTCTGGGCCCACCTCGGACCACCGCAATCCCGGATAAATTGCCTGCCGGTTGAAGCGCTGGAAAGTGGTAATCCCCATGCCAGGATTCACGAGCACATCGTGGATTGGCACCGGCCGGACCACGGTGAGGGGGGTCTGGGCGCGAAGGCAACGCGGCGTGCCCATCACAGAAACGATGAACAGGAGAAATCCGGATCTCCACGTCAAGAATCGGTAGTTTGAAGTCATGACTGAAACCTCCTAATCGCGCTATTCTTGGCACTGGCTTTCCTATTCGCTGCCCGCGCCAGTAGACACACACTCGTGGATTCCCTTTGGGAACCAAATTCGACAAAGATGCTAATATAAGGCAGATCTGGCAAAGTGAGTCGAGAATCATACTCAACCGAGGAAGATTGAGAGGAACTTATGCTTGATTCGATCGCCTTCATAGGCGGGGGCGTGATGGCAGAAGCCATGATTGGTGGATTGCTCGAAGGAAAGCTGGTAGCCTCGAACCGCGTCGTGGCAGGTGAACCGCACGAAAAACGGCGCACCGAGCTCGAATCCCGTCACCACATCCACACAACGGCAGACAATCGTGAGGCAGTGCGCACGGCGGAAATCGTTGTCTTCGCGATCAAACCCCAGATGCTGACGCGTGTCATGCCGGAACTCAAGGGCACGTTGCACGAGGGACAACTCGTCATCTCGATCGTGGCGGGTGGTCGCATAGCCGCCTTGGGCGAGGGCCTACACCACAAGGCGATCGTGCGTTCGATGCCGAACACACCCGCGCAAATCGGCAAAGGCCTGACCGTGTGGACCTGCACGCCCGTCGTGAGCGACTCTCAGCGCAGACAGGCGGCTGCGGTTTTCCAGGCGCTCGGCAAGGAAATTTTCGTGGACGACGAAAAGTACCTCGATATGGCGACGGCGGTCAGCGGAACCGGACCGACATACACTTTCCTGGTTCTCGAGGCACTGGTGGACGCAGCGGTGCACCTCGGATTTGCTCGCGATGTCGCGCACGACATAGTGATTGAAACGATGCTCGGCTCCATTCTTTTTGCCCAGCAATCCGGCAAACATCCGGCCGAACTCCGCAACATGGTCACCTCACCCGGAGGCACATCCGCGGAGGCAATCTATCAAATGGAGAAGGGCGCGCTTCGCACGGTGTTGTCGAAGGCAGTGTGGGCAGCGTATCAGAAATCACGCCTGCTCGGGGAGACGATAGGCAAGGCTGAACCGCGCAAGCCGGTTGATGCGTAGGACCTGAAAACTGCCACGAATTACTCGAATTTTACGGTGCTGCCGAGCCGCAACCAAGGGATGTTGGCGTTCCTTCGCGCCTTCGCGGTGGCTCTTTAAAAAGCCATCGCAAAGACGCTAAGGCGCAAAGACAGGCTGCCGTATCCTTGCTGAAATGGCAAGGATTTGAACGTTAGTAGTACGAAATAATCTGCCCGAAAGATTGGATCTCTGGTTAGGCGCGGTTTGCCTTGAACTTGTGCGCCGCGTCAATCGCAGCTCTGATGTTTTCCCATTGAACGTCGTTGGGCAGTGTGCAATCCGCACCGAGAATAAATGGCGATGAGGCCTCACTCAACTCCCGTTCCACGGCACTTTTGATTTCCCCTTTACTTCCCGAAACAATGATTCCATGCCGGTCCATGCCGCCCATACAGGGCCTCTTGAACATCCGTGAAATTTCCTTCCAAGTGAGTCTGGATGCGGTCAGTTGAGGATTACAGTTGACCACGTGACCTGGATAGTCCACGTATGGGCTCAAATCTGCGTAGGGTCCATGATAGTCACAGACATGGAGAATGTTGAATGTACATGCCCGGTTGATTTCATTCATCAGACGGAGGTCGAAGGGTTTGATGTACTCCTTGAAAAGTCCGGGATCACGAAGCCTTCCAGCCTCCCCTCCCTGGGTCGAAGCGTAAAAACCATCTACTCCCAGGCGGACGCACTCCTTGACGAACAGCATCAGACTTTCCGTGATAACCTCGAAACCCCTCTTTACCTGCTCCGGGTTTTCATGCAGGTGAGCCGTGAGCAGAGGCATTCCGGCGGTATGTCCCGCGCACATGAAGGTCGAATAGAGGGTCACCAGAACGAGCGCTTCCGCTTTTGCCCCCTTGACCAGTCCCTTGACAGCCTCGAGTTCAGGCTCGTAAAAATCCAGCCCGTAACGCGGTATTTTCTTCCAGTCCCCGGGCTGCTTGATGTCCGGTATCGGTGGAAAGGTCCGCTCATACTGGATCTTTACGAAATCCATATCCGTGTACTTGAAGTATTCGAGGTGCTTTTCCACGGCCGCCTGCCCGAAATGGAAAGCCTTGTCGAAATGAATGAAAAATGCGGCAGGCACGTAGTCCTGGTTCCCTTTCAACAGCTCCAGCAATACATCCCGCTTGTTTTTTGTCCCAGGCATCCGATACCTCCGGTTCGCTGCCGCCGTGGCGGCAATCATGGAATTCAGGAAACTGCGGCGCGTCAAAGTGTGACTCATGACAGAATCCCTCCGCTTTGCCGTTGAACCTCGAAGGTGCAAAGCTCATTTCGAAGAATACGCCCATTTCACCAGCGATGGCGGAGAAAACCCGCGACACGTTTCACGAATTTCCCGAAGGATAAACCTGGATTATTTCGTGAAATTCGTATAATTCGTGGCAGGTTTCGCGCGGGAGGAAAATCGTGAACGCACTGATGCGAGTCTTGCTGTCGTCAGTCTGTCTCCTTGCCACATCCATGCTCTCAATCAATGCACAGCAGCTCAATCCCGGCCTCTACGGCGGCATGCGCTGGCGAATGATTGGTCCATATAGGGGAGGCAGGACGGTCGGGGCCGCCGGTGTTCCGGGACGGCCGAACGTGTTCTACATTGGCGTCAACAATGGCGGTGTTTGGAAAACAGACGACTATGGGAGAGTCTGGACTCCGATTTTCGACAAGCAACCGACTCAGTCCATCGGAGCACTTGCCGTCGCCCCTTCCGATCCGAACACAATCTATGTGGGTAGCGGCGAGGGACTGCAGCGCCCTGACCTTTCCGTCGGCGACGGCATCTATAAGTCCGTGGATGGAGGCCTGTCATGGCAGCATCTGGGCCTCAGAGACGGCAGGCAGATAGGTGCGATTATCGTAGATCCACGGAATCCCGGCAGGCTCTTCGTGGCGGTCCTGGGACATCCCTACGGGCCGAACGAGGAGCGCGGGGTCTATCGCTCCACCGACGGCGGCCTCAGCTTCCAGAGGGTTCTCTATAAGGACGAGAACACCGGTGCTATCGATCTCGCCTTCGATCCGTCCAATGCGCAGACGGTGTACGCGGTGCTCTGGGCGGCCAGGCAGGGACCGTGGGAGTACAACAACGCATACCAAGGTCCCAACAGTGGCTTGTTCAAGTCCGTCGACGGCGGCACCACCTGGCGGCAACTCTCCGGCGGATTGCCTGGAGTCAAGGATGCGCTGGGCCGAATGGGGATCGGCATCGCCCCAAACGATCACGGGCGCATCTACGCGCTGGTGGAGGCCACTCAGCGCGCCGGCGGTCTGTATCGTTCCGATGACGCAGGGGAGAGTTGGCAGCGCGTCAACAATGACGTTCGCGTCTGGGGGCGAGGCGACGATTTCGCCAGCGTGCGCGTGGATCCTAATAACAGAGACATCGTATTCGTAGCCAACATTGCCTCCTATCGCTCCTCGGATGGCGGCCGCAACTTCACGGCGTTCAAGGGCGCCCCCGGAGGCGATGACTATCACACCATCTGGATAAATCCCGACAATCCGCAGATTATTCTTCTCGCCAGCGATCAAGGTGCAACGCTTACAGTCAATGGGGGGAGAACGTGGAGTTCCTGGTACAACCAGCCGACCGGCCAGATGTTCCACGTCAGCGCGGACAATCGTTTCCCCTACTGGGTTTACGGCGGCCAGCAGGAAAGCGGTTCCGCAGGGGTCGCCAGCCGAAGCGATTACGGCGAGATTACTTTCCGGGAATGGCATCCCGTGGGAGTCGAGGAATACGGCTATGCGGCGCCCGATCCGCTCAATCCAGGCGTGATCTATGGCGGCAAGGTGACGCGCTACGATGAAAAGACAGGAGGCGTGCAGAACGTCGGCCCGGTTGCGCTCCGCACAGGAAAATACCGCTTTGATCGAACGGCGCCGATCATCTTTTCGCCGGCCGATCCGCACGTTTTGCTCTTTGCGGCACAGGTCCTGTTTAGAACCGTGAACGGCGGGCACAGCTGGGAGGTCATCAGTCCGGATCTGACGCGGGAGAACCCGGGTATTCCAGCCAATCTCGGTATTTATTCCGAGATGGCCGCGGGCGTGCACAGAGGCGTGATCTACTCCATCGCGCCTTCTCCCTTGAATGTCGACTTGATCTGGATCGGAACAGACGATGGTCTGATCCAAGTCACACGGGACGGTGGCAAGAACTGGAGCAACGTGACTCCACCGGAGATGTCGGCCTGGAGCAAGGTCACCCAGATCGATGCCTCTCACTTCGACACGCAGACTGCCTATGCATCGGTGTCGCGCTTCCGCCTCGACGATTTGCATCCATACATCTACCGGACTCACGACGGCGGCAGAACCTGGCAGAAGATTGTGAGCGGATTGGCTGACAATGCATCGGTAAACGTCGTGCGCGAAGATCCGGTCCGCAAAGGATTGCTCTACGCTGGAAGCGAGCTGGCTGTGTACGTTTCGTTCAATGATGGAGAGAACTGGCAGTCTCTGCAGTTAAATCTACCGGCATCCTCAATGCGCGACCTCGTGATTCACGATGATGACGCAATCGTCGCAACGCACGGCAGGTCGTTCTGGATATTGGATGACGTCACTCCGCTCCGTCAGATCGATCCCCATGTGGCCGATTCCGAAGCGTTCCTCTTCCGTCCCAAGCTGACTTACCGCGTTCGCCGCAACCAGAACACCGACACACCTCTTCCGCCCGAGGAGCCGGCGGGGGAGAACCCACCTGACGGCGCAATCCTGTGCTACTACCTCAAATCCGACACGACCGGACCAGTGGCCCTGGAGATCTTCGATCAGGCAAACAATCTCGTGCGACGCTTCTCGAGCACCGACAAGCCGGAGGTCGAAGAAAAGGACTTGGAAAAGGAAATAGCTCTGCCGACATACTGGGTGCGGCCGCCGCAAATCCTTTCTGCAAGGGGTGGGATGCATCGGTTCGTCTGGGATCTGCGGTTTCCTCCGCCCCAAACACTCGAACACGAGTACCCGATCTCGGCAATCTACCGGGATACGCCCCGCCTCCCACTTGGTCCCTTTATCCTTCCCGGAGTGTACACAATGAAGCTTCAGATCGGTGGACGGAGTTACACACAATCCCTGACGGTCAAAATGGATCCCCGCGTAAAGACCACACCCGAAGGATTGGCCCAACAATTCTCGCTGGCGAGAATGCTGGTCGAGAGGATGGGCAGAAACTATGGTGCCTTGATGCAAATTCGAAACTTCAGGAAGAAACTCACCACTGCGCGCAAGCAGGCGGGACAGGGTGCCCTCGCGGAGGCGATCTCGATTATGGACGCCAAGCTTTCAGCATTCGAAGGCCGGGGTAGTCGCACACGTTCATCTGCGACAGGCGAGGAAGTAAGCTTGACAAGCCTCGACAGTGACCTCCGCCGCCTCTACGAGATTATCGAGGGCGCGGATGCAACTCCGACGACACAGGCCGCAGCCGCAGTTGCTGAACTGCTCAAGGCATTGGACGGCCAACTGGACCGATGGAAGGATTTGCAGAACCGGGACGTGCCTGCGTTGAACGAGCAGCTCAAGCAGGCAGGTCTTCCGCCGCTCGCTCTGCAATAACAAGCCGGCAGTAGGCGGACGGCAGCAGGCAGTCTTCCGTTGCCACAATCGCCATCTAGGAGAATTTTTTCTGCCTTCTGGCTGCTTTTTCGGGAAATTCGTGGCAGAGTTACTTGGAAACGGGGACAAGCTCCGTGGTCGTGGCCCTAGACTTCTCGAGGGTGAGGTCCCGGGCATACTTGATGGAACCCGGCGTGTCGTACTTTTCCAGGTAGGCGCGGTCCACCGCATCCATCAATCGCTCACTCCTCGTACGGGCAGCGCGAACGGGAATCTCCCGGCCGGCAGCCTGGACAGTGCCTTGCGCGTCATCGAGGAATGTGCGGTACCAGCCGCGCGGTTTCAGACTCCACGAACGCACAAACACACGATCTTCCACAACCACTGCCCATATGCCGATAAAACGATGCGGCTGCCTGCCGGCCCGGATGCGGAGGATCTTGCCGTCACGAATAGCAGCGAGAACGTCGCTCGAGAAGCGTTCCTTTGTTCTCACACTGAACCTCATGACCTATTCGACTGGCGACGGGATAGACACACCGAGAGCCCACCAATTCGACCGCCCGTCAGGCGCGCGAAATGAGGTGCACGGCGGAGGCTTTGAACGAGGCAGCCACCTGCGCGCCCTCGACAAGGGAAAGATCCTCCAGAGCCTGACGGGTGACAAGCGCCGTCATGCGGAGGCCGACGTCGATGTCTACGGTCACCTTACGAAGAGGCCCGGCCGGCACCACCTCCCGAACAACTCCGGGCAGATGGTTTCTGGCACTGGTATGCAGGGCCGGGCCTTGCTCGATCGTCACATCTTCGCCGCGGAGGCAGGCGTAAAACTCGGTACAGTCGAGCCCATTGTCCACGGCAAAGATCCGGTGCCTGCCAGCCGCCAGTACAACCATTCCGTCCGACCGCTGCTCCAGGCGGCAAGGCACGATGGTTTCGACACCCACCGCGGCGGCAACCTCCAGGTTGGCAGGTCGGCTGAAGACCTCCTCCGGGCAGCCGGTCTGAAGTATGCCTCCTGCTCCCAACACCGCAAGCTCGTCGCCAAGTGAAAGCGCCATCGTCCAGTCATGGGTCACCGCAATGGCGGGAGTTTCGAAACGCCGGAGGATTCCTCGTATTTCCAACTGAAGTTCTGCGCGCGTCGGAACATCCAGCGCAGAGAGCGGTTCATCCAGAAGCAGCAACCTCGGCGAGCGCGCCAGGGCGCGGGCAAGCGCTACACGCTGCTTCTGCCCTCCCGAGAGTTCCTGCGGCCGCCGTGTTCGGAAATCCCGGAGATGGAAGGCGTCAAGCATATCCTGCAGGCGCCTGCTGCGGTCCCCCCTTGGCATATCGTGCAGCCCGTAGAGGACGTTGTCCTGCACACTCAGATGCGGAAACAAGGCGGATTCCTGCGGGAGGTAGCCGACGGATCGATCTTGGGGTGGAACGACCTTCCCCTTCGTGGCATCAAACCAGACCGCCCCATTGAAAAAGATCCTTCCCCTGGTTGGCATCTCCAGACCCGCGAGACACCGAAGCACGGTCGTTTTCCCCACACCGGAAGGCCCGAAGAGGATAGTCACCCTCGCAGGATCTGAAGGAATTTCGAACGCGGCTCTGACAAGAGTGCCGGAAGAAAATGATTTCTCGAAATCCGCCGCCAGTCCGGATGAGACGTGTCCACTCATCGTCGGAACTCCGGTCCGGCGGCCCAGATGCGCCGGTTCAACGCATATACAATCGAGAGGACCACAAAGGAGAACGTCAAGAGAACCAGCGACGTTCGTGAGGCCGAGGCATAGTCCAGCGACTGAACACTATCATAGATGTCGATGGAAATAGTGCGTGTGATCCCCTCAATGTCTCCGCCCACCATGAGGACGACGCCGAACTCACCGAGCGTGTGCGCAAAGCTCAGGATGACGCCCGTGAGCACCCCGTAACCAGACTGGGGCAAAATGACACGGAAGAATGTCCCGATGCGGGAGACCCCCAACGTCCAGGAGGCCTCGATCAATTTAGTGTCCACGGCACCGAGTGCAGCCACAAACGGCTGTACCGCAAACGGCAGGCTGTAGAGAGTCGAGGCAATCAGCAGCCCCTCAAACGTAAACGGAAGCCGATGCCCGATGATCCTCTCGTACAGGCGTCCCGGAAACGCATTGGGGCCGATCGCGACCAGGATATAAAAACCCAGGACGGTCGGTGGAAGGACAAGGGGCAGTGCCACAACGGCTTCCACGAGAAATTTCCAGCGCCAGCGCGAGGATGTGATCCAATATGCGATGGGCAAGCCCAAAACGAGGAGAATGGCCGAGGTGAGTGTCGCCAGCTTGAGCGTGAGAGCAATCGCCGTCCAATTCAGAACAGACACTAACGATCCCTTTCTCCGGATAGCAGGAAACCGAAGCGGGCCAGGATATCCCGCCCAGCCTTGCTTTGGATCCAGTCGCTGAAGGCCCGTGCGGCGTCCAGGTGTCCGCTTTGCCCTGCGCGGCTGAGGATCAAGGCTCCCTGCTCGATTTTGGGGTAGGCTTCCTGCGGAATGAGCCAGTACCTTCCGGACCGGCGCATGTCCGGCGCCAGCGCCAGCGAAAGCGGGATGATTCCGATGTCGGCAGCGCCGGACTGGACAAATTGCATCGCCTGCAAGACGCTTTCCCCAGACACCAGCTTGTCTTTGACGACGTGGTAGACTGCGGCATGACTCATCGCTGAAACCGCTGCCCTTCCATATGGGGCGTGAACCGGGTTTGCTATGGCGATCTTCCGGATCGTGGGGTCCGCGAGCGCACGCATGCCCGTCCGCACGAGATCGATCGCGGACGCATTTGGAACCCAGAGCACGATCTGCCCCAGACCATAGACAAAAAGTGTCCCTGCTTCACCCTTACCAGAATCTTGCAGTCGCCTGGGGTAGGACATGTCGGCCGAGAAGAACATGTCGTAGGGAGCCCCGTTCACAATCTGACTGTAGAAATTCCCCGAAGAGCCAAAGGATATCTTCAGCCGGTGTCCCGTCTGCTTCTCGAAAGGGACGGACATCTCCTTCATGGCGAAGTTGAGATCGGCGGCAGCGGCCACGAGCACGTCCACTGCCTCGGACGGGGCCGGCAGTCCGGCGAGGCCGAGAATCAGGAGCAGGAACCTGATACGTATCATTGGAATTGCCGCGAATTGTACGAGATGATTATGCCTCTAATCCTCCGGGTAATTCGTAAAATTCGTGGCGGATTTTTGCCGTTCTTGAAAATGGAGCATGATTCCGTGAGTCATGGTAGTATGGTGCCCCGATAACGGTTGAGGTCTGGGCCGTTGTCTCACCGGGGTATAACGTTCTCGAAACCAATCACCCTTCAAGGATCGAACACTTATGAGTGTCAGCCAACTTGCCAGATCTATCAAAGAATCACCGACGCTGAAGCTCAACGAAACCGCGGCAAGGCTGCGGGACAAAGGAGAGCCCGTGATTCACCTGGGCGGCGGCGAACCGAAGAGCAAAGCGCCGATTGACGCGGTAGTGAACTGTGCAACCCAGTTGAATACCGGGGACATCAAGTATGCGCCCGCCGACGGCTTGCCGGCGCTGAAAAAGGCCATCATCCGCTATACCGAAGAGCACTACAACAAGCTTGTCGGGCCCGACAACATCGTGGTTTCGAGCGGGGCGAAGCAGTCAATAATGAACATTCTTTATGCCATCCTCGAACCCAAGGATGAGGTCATTTTTCCGGCGCCCTATTGGGTCAGCTACCCCGAGATGATAAAACTCGCGGGCGGCGTCCCTGTGGCTGTCACACCCGAGGACGGCACATTTCATCCAAGGATCGAAGAGATCGCCGAAGTCGCAGGTTCCTACACAAAGGCCATCATAATCAACAGCCCGAACAATCCCTGCGGAGTGATGTATTCGAAGGACTTCGTCGCAGAGATCGTCAAATTCTGCGAGAAGAAAGGCTTCTACCTCATTATGGACGACCTCTACAACCGGCTCGTGTTCGAGGGCAAGACACCCCCGAACTGTTACGAGTTCGAGACGGTCGCGTCGCGGAACTCTAAGCTGGTGAGCGTGCAGGGCGTTTCAAAAATGTACGCCATGACGGGGTTCCGCATCGGCTGGGCAGTAGTGAACGAGGAGTTGGCC
>DASQID010000731.1:0-4510 GCA_035631775.1 Acidobacteriota bacterium | reverse complement strand
CAGCATGTCGGTTTCAATGAATCCTGGGGCAACCGCATTTACCCGGATTTGAAAACGTGCTACCTCTTTGGCCAGCGCCCTGGTGAACCCGATGACGCCGGCCTTGGAGGCGGAGTAGTTCGTTTGTCCGGCGAGGCCTATGATCCCACTGACGCTCACGATGTTAATGATTACGCCTGTACCACGTTTGATCATCCCGAGGACAACGTTCCGGCTGTAATTAAACGTGCCGCCAAGGTTGGTGTCAATCACCTCCTTCCACTTCTCCGGATCCATTCGGAAAAGAGCCGAGTCACGCTTGATTCCTGCGTTGTTAACCAGGAGCGAGATGGGCCCAAAGTCCCGTTCCACGAGGGCGACGATTTCCGAGGCCCGCTGATAGTCACGAACGTCGGCTTTGTAGGCCGCAGCAACAAGACCGGCATGCTGCAGTTGCGTCACGAGGCCGTTCGCGGCATCTTCGTTGCTCGAATAGGTAAAGCCCACCTGCCAGCCGGAGTTGGTCAACTCTTCCACAATGGACCGGCCGATGCCTCGGCTGCCCCCGGTAACAAGTGCGACTTTGATGCCCTGTGCATCCATTTGCGCTCTCGCAGCCACGTTGTTCCTGGATGTGATTGTAGAATCAATACGAAGAACCAAATATTACCGGATGGGACCACCATCGCCTAGCCCATTCTCCCGGTGGATCTGTAGAGTCTCTCTCTCGTCGCGACTTCTCGGTTCGTCTCTTTCTCCTCTTGGGCCCCTGGAACCTCCTCGAGTATCACCTCCTTTGGCGGCGGATTGCGCAGAGGAATTCAGCAGAGGCAACTTTTCCGTGTACTTTGCGCAATTCGCGGCTGTACGTTTAGGGGATGAAGGATGCCAAAACCAGAAAAAAGCTCTTCAAGATCGGCTCAAACGCTTTGATTCTAGTCGCGGGCCTGCTGTTCGTAGTATTCCTGGAATTTACTCCCTGGCTCGCACAGCTTGAAAATGCCACCTATGATTTTGTCTTCCGCGTACGCCCGCGGCTCACTCCATCGCCTCAGTTGGCCATCGCCGCCCTTGACGAGAGTTCTGTGAAAGAACTGGGCCCGCCACCCTGGAGCCGGAGGGTTCTTGCCGCCCTCTTGCAGAAGATGAAGGCGGGCGGTGCCAGAATGGCCGTGTTCGATATGCTCTTTGACTATGAAAATCCAACTAAGGATGATCCGGAAGGAGATCTGCTCTTCGCCGATGCCATAGCCAAGTTCGGCAAGGTCATTCTCGCCAAAGATATATCTACCACCTCGGACCCGCAGTTCTCCCTGGAGCAGACAATCGAACCTCTGCCAATTTTCACCGACGCGGGAGCCCGGACAGGCTTCATCCGCACCATCCCGGACGAGGATACGAAAATCCGAAGATCCTGCTGGCTCGTAAATGAGCAAAGTACGCTTGCCGCTCAGGCCTACATGGAGATAACCGGGGAGGTGATCTCGCTTCGCAACAATCAGGTCTATATCGGAGATCGCCGCGTGCCGACCGAATCGGTCGGTCCGTATCCTGGCTTTGTCATCAACTATGTGGGCCCATCTCACACGATCCCAACCCGTTCCATCTACCAGATCATCGACGGGACCATCCCACCCGGGTTTCTCAAGGACAAGGTTGTTTTCGTTGGCGCGGACCTGGCCGCAGAAAACAAAACAGGCGGGGCTGGGGTAGACCGTTTCCCCACACCCGTGGATGAAGAGACCCTCATGCCGGGTGTGGAGATACACGCTGATGCTCTGAACACGATGCTGACCGGGGCTTTTATACGGACGGTAAGTCCCGGCGTGACGTGGCTCGTACTCGTCCTGCTCGCGATTCTGACGAGCATTTACTGCGGCGTGCTCAAGCCGCTTTCCGCAGGCTTCGCAACACTCGCAACCATCGTTATTGCCGCGGTAGCAGTCTACTATGTCTTCGCTCACTTCAACTTGTGGCTGCCATCGGTGCGGCCCACGTTCCTCATAGTCTTTGTCTATAGCGCGAACACTCTGATGCAATACCGCATGGCGGTGCGCGAGCGTGCCCAGATCCAGGGTGCGTTCAAGCACTACGTCTCTGCCGAGGTGCTGAATGAATTGATGAAGGATCCCGGGAAGCTTGGTCTGGGCGGCCGCGAGGTAGAGGCTACGGTTCTCTTTACCGACATCGCCGGCTTCTCCAAAATCTCGGAGAAGATCACCCCGCAGGAACTGACGCACATGCTCAATCAGTACTTCGAGTTGCTGGCTTCTGTGATAATGAAGGAAGGCGGCATGGTCAACAAGTTTATCGGCGATGCGGTGATGGCACTCTGGGGCGTGCCGCTCGACAATCCGAATCATGCCATTCAAGCCTGCCGCGCCGCGCTGAAGATACATCGCGCCATGCTGGTAATGGATCCAGTCAGATGCCGCATCGGGATTAACTCGGGCACGATGATTGCAGGCAACATGGGATCGAGGGAAAGATTCGAATACACCGTCATTGGCGACGCCGTTAACCTGGCGTCGCGTCTCGAGGGCGTAAACAAGCCCTATCAAACCGACGCCATGATCTCCGAGATGACGGAGGAAAAAGTGCGCGGAAGCTTCCTCTTGCGCGAGGTGGACAGCATAAGAGTCGTCGGCAAGGCGAGGCCGGTCCGCATTTATCAGCTGCTGGATGTGGTGGAGAACAAGGACGCTCCGGAACATGAGCGATGGAGCGAAATGACGGAGTCCTTTATCCCCGGACTCGAGGCATATAAAGTAAGAAACTGGGACAAGGCCGCAAGGATATTCGCACAACACATCACGCTGTTTCCGGAGGATTCGGTGGGGAGGATCTATATGGAGCGTTGCCGCAATTTCCTGACCGCTCCCCCCGCAAGCGACTGGGACGGTGTCTATCAGATGGAAACCAAGTAGCGCGAGCGTTACGGGGCAGCTCAGCCCAAAGGAGTTTGGCGCTCCTTTTGCGTCTTAGCGGCGGCTTTTTAAAAAAGCCACCGCTAAGGGCGGGCGCAAGAATAACTTCACATTTTGCTGCTGGCCCCCAGGCCCGCTGGCGAGGCGCGAGCGACGAGCTATACCCGGGGTGGTATGTGAGGAGCTAGCAACAAAGCCAGCGGGCCTGCGGGCCACAGCCTGAAAGGGCGCGGCGGCCGGCGCTCGCGCCAAAATGTGAATTTATTCTTGCGCCAGCCCTAAGACGCAAAGGAACAAAGCCACGTGCTGCAATCCTGTCGAAGCGGCAAGGATTTGAAGGACTGTGTTACAGTAAGCTGTCAGGCATCTCAGGATGACTTTCTGGATTTTCTCTCGCGAACTTGCTTGGCGGCGTCAATGGAGCGCCGGTTCCCGTCGGGGGAAATCGGCCAGTTTTCGGTGGCGGCAGCGCGGGGATAGATTGGCCTGGAATAGCCCTGATAGAGCTCCGTGCGCAGATGTGAAAGCATGTGGTGCCCTGAACGCCGCTCCCTCTCCGCACGCAAGGCAGCCAAGTCGATGGGACCCACAACGATACGTTCACCCGGGCCGGATTCAGCTTGAGCCAGGATGCGTCCGTCGAAGTCAACGATCATGCTTCCTCCCGGCCAGCTGAACGGCGGATAGTTGGCGAGTTTCGCTCCCTGGTTCGCGGCTACCACATAGGAGAGGTTTTCCAGCGCGCGGCAGCGGTTGACCAGAGTCCACCAGTCCTGGGGAGATGCAGTTCCCCACGGGTCCATGTAGGCCGAAACCCGGATGAGGATCTCGGCGCCTCCCAGCGCAAGCTGCCGGATGGCCTCAGGAAACAGCCAGTCATAGCAAATGGCGGCCCCGAGGCGTCCTACTTCGGTTTCCACCACTGGGAAGACATCCTCTCTGTAATTGGCCATGTCGTGGGGGCTGGCGTGCACCTCCCATGGAATCCACGGGTGAGTCTTGCGGTACTTCGCCAACAAGCCATCCGGGCCTATCAGGCAGGTGGTGTTGAAGACTGCATCCGGATAGGCATCATCCACCTCAAGAAATGTGCCGGTCTGGATGTAGATACCATGATGCCGTGCGCGTATTGCATATCGTTCCGTGTGTTCGTTGGGAATGTGCACGGCAAGTTTTTCTGCAAGTTCCTCTGATGTCTCGTAAACGGGAGGCGTGTGAGCGAACTCGGGAAAGACTACCAAACGCACCGGAAAGAAAGGCTCATAGCCGAGAACTGCAGAATCGATCATGTCCAGCATCCGGTCGACGCGACTACTGATCTCCGAACGAGAGGCGGGGCAGGGGAAATCCGTCTGACAGCAGGCGGCATAATATCGATCTGTGGTATTCATAGGGTGGAAAGGATACACCACAAAGCCGCAGAGATCACAGGGGTGAAACATGGAGATCAAATTCGAAGAGATCAGGAAACTGATCCCTCAAAAGTTCCCGCTGCTGATGGTGGACCGGGTGATATCACTGGAAAAAGGCAAGAGCATCGTGGCCATCAAGAACATCTCAGGAAACGAAATCCACTTCCTGGGGCACTTCCCTGACACTGCCGT
>DASQID010000730.1:0-5102 GCA_035631775.1 Acidobacteriota bacterium | reverse complement strand
TTATTCTTGCGCCAGCCCTTAGGGTCTTTGCGGTTTGCTCTTATATAAAAGCAAACCGCAAAGACTCTAAGGTTCTCGAAGGTCACGATTGGTTGGGGGCCTGGTATGAATGCGCCGATCTGCGAAGAAAATAAAAATGGCCGCTACAGCTCCGCTTCCTTGACCCGACCCTTTCGGAACGCTCTTTCCCGCTGCCCGGGATCGAACTTCAGCTGGAAGGTGCGACCAGTTACCAGGTTTTTCTCCTGGTAACACCAACCGACGATTGGTTTCGTCTGATTGGCTCCAGCCTCCTAGGGCGACGAACAAACCTGTTAAGCCCGTCCGTCACTCTTCTGCCGGTGTTCAAGGCCGCGCTAACTGCAGCGACCACGGTGCAATTTGCCAGAGTGCGGGCGTAGCGGTCAACACTTTTTTTTGGCAAAAAGATTTCCACAGGATAAGCGTTCAGCCCGGCTGAAGATGTCGACTCGGCAATTCCCGAATCAGTTTCCGCAAATGGAAACCTTTCGCTTGCTTAAAGAATCTCCACGAGTTTCACGAGTTTACACGAACAATAGAAACTGATCATTTCGTGGAAATTCGTGTAGTTCGCGGCTGTTTTCGACGGGTTTACGAAGTCTACGGTTTGGGATTAGAATGGCGTGGACGATCCCGAGGAGGCCAATCATGGGAGGCGAATCGAAAAGACGTTTCTCCGCACTAAAGATCACCGCAATCATCGTGCTGCTTTTGGTAGCACTGATAGTGGCGGTCCCATTCCTGGTGGACGCGAACCAGTTTCGGCCGAAGGTCGAGTCAGAGCTAACCAGTGCACTGGGACGCGAGGTCAAGGTCGGCAACCTCAAACTCTCTCTCTTTTCCGGCGGGGTTGCCGCCGACGAGATTTCCATTGGTGACGACCCTTCTTTCAGCCGGTCCCCTTTTGTCCGTGCGAGATCGCTGAGCGTCGGTGTCGAGCTGAAGCCGCTTATTTTTTCGAGGGAAGTGCGCATCACAGGCATTACGTTGGATCAGCCGGAAATCACCCTCATTCATTCGGCGGCAGGGAACTGGAATTTTTCCACTATCAGCAGCGCTTCAACCCCCGCACCGGTCGAAAAGGCCGCGCCCAAGGTCGGGGGTCAGTCCGACACCAAGATTACGGTGGGTCAACTGAAAGTCACCAACGGACGCGTCACGGTAATTCGTGCAGGTCCTCGTCCGAAGCCGCGCGTTTACGAAAAGGTGAATGTGCAGGCACGCGACATTTCATTCGATTCCGTTTTCCCGCGCACAGTGACAGCCAACCTGCCAGGTGGGGGCAGCCTGAAGCTGGAAGGCAAGATTGGTCCGATGAACCGCACCGATGCTTCTCTCACGCCGGTTGCTGCCGCCCTTGCCGTGTCTCACTTCGACATCATTGCCTCAGGATTCGTAGAGCCGGACTCGGGCCTGGCAGGGGTGCTGGACTTTGACGGGAGTCTGACTTCGGACGGCAGGCAGATAAGGAGCAAGGGAACCGGCAAGGCAGATAAATTGCAGATCGTACGGGGGGGTTCACGCGCAGGCCTTCCTGTCTCGCTCGGATATATGCTCGATTACAACATGAAGAACCAGTCAGGAACTCTCTCCGAGACAAAGGTTGAATTCGGCAAGTCCGTCGCCCGCCTCAACGGGAGCTTCGATGCGGGGGGTGACTCAACCCTGGTAAAAATGAGGCTGCGCGGCAACGATATGCCGGCCGGCGATCTGGAAGCCCTGCTGCCCGCGCTTGCGATCACGCTGCCCAAAGGAGCATCGCTTCAGGGCGGGACGCTCAACGCCGACCTGAGCGCGGAGGGACCCGTGGACAAATTGATCACCTCAGGCACGATGGGCCTTTTCAATGCCCGCCTTGCCGGTTTTGATCTGGGAGCAAAAATGGCCACCGTAGCCTCTCTGGCAGGGATCAAGTCCAATCCGGTGACGGCGATCGAGAAGTTCGCCTCAGACTTGCGGGTGGCACCGGATGGGATTCAGGCCAGCAACCTTCAGCTGATAGTCCCGGGACTAGGCCAATTGCTCGGTGGCGGCACCGTGGGCTCCAACAGTTCGCTGGATTTCAAGATGCAGGCCCGACTGACCACGCCGGGCGGTGTTATCGGCAGCCTGACGCGCAGCATGGGAAATGAAGTCAACGTGCCGTTCTTCATCCGGGGAACGACGTCCAATCCAACCTTTGTACCCGATGTAAAAGGGGCTGCGGGAAGCCTTCTCGACTCGGTTGTCTCGGGCAAAGACAAGAGCGGGGAAGGAACCAAATCACTCGGCGATACCCTACGCGGACTACTCGGCAAGAAGAAGAAATGAAGGAAGGATCAGCCTGCAGCCGGGATTAGGCTACAGCCAGCCCAAAATGGAATTCACGGCACTCCAACTGCACGACCTTGCGATTCCGGGACACTCAGTTGATTTAGAGAGAGATCTGCCACTAATTAGTTTCTGTCGCGAAACTTGATGAATCGCCCATCAGGTCGGGCCCCGGAGGGGCCCAAGCAAGTAGCCGGGGGCGCAAGCCCCCGGATAGGATATTGCATAATATCGAGCCCCGGCAGGGGCGAAAGGCCTTTGTACTCTATGGGTTATCTGTCGCCCCTTCAGGGCTCTGATCTTTCTTGACAATCCCAACCCCGGGCTGCGCTTCGCTTGCCCGGGGCTATTGGCTGTCGCCCCTCCGGGGCGCTTTCCGCTCGGCCAAGGACTTTCGCGACAGAAACTAATTGCACGGTTCAGCATAGCCACAACCAAAGGAGATTGGCCTTCGCGTCTTCGCGCCTTGGCGGTGGCCTTTAAAAAAAGCCACCGCTAAGACACAAAGGCGCAAGACGGGAGCTGTATCCTTGTCGAAGTGGCAAGGATTTGAAGGTTTGTAGTACGAATTCCACGAAAGTACTTGGGGTGGAGACAGTCCTGTAAATTCGTGTAATTAGTGGCAGATTTTGTCACTCACCTCCTCCAGCCGAGAGCAACGACAGCGAACTTCTTAAGAGAAATATACGTATGGGAAGGTGTTGGAGGTTATCTACATGGCTAAAAAGCGGATTTTTACCGTCTCCTTTCTTTCCGTTGTGGGAATGCTGGTCGTTTTGGGAGGCTATTGGGTCTTCGGGTCGCTCTTCTCCGTCGACAAGACCATCCCTCCAGAGAAGCTCGCCAAAGTCGAGCAGGGATCGGTCGCCAAGTCGGTGGTTGCTACCGGCAAAGTCGAGCCGCTTTCAAAAGTGGAAATCAAGTCCAAGGCAAGCGGAATAATCAAATTCCTGTATGTCAATGCCGGCGACCGTGTCCGCGAGGGGCAGCTTCTGGTGGAACTCGACAAGGAGACCCTCGAGGCCCAGTTGAAGGAGGCGAAAGCCGTTCTCAACGCTTCTGAAAGCAAGCTTCAGGAGATGCAATCACAGGAAAAGACGCTCCGGGCGAACCTGCACAAAGCGCAACTCGAGTCGGAGAGCAGAGATTTTGAGTTCCTTGTCGCCGAATACAAACGATATCAGGGACTGCATGAGCAGGGCCTGGTATCAAAATCCGATTATGACAGCGTCGAGCAGAGGATGAGAGCCGCTGAGGTCACTCATAAGGCCCTCGAAGCGGCTGTCGGCGTCAGGGAGGCCGAGCTCGAGCAAAACGCGCGGACAATCAATACGGTCCGCTCGCAGGTGACTCAAGCCCAGGCACAAGCCGAGCAGGCCGAGGAGAATCTCAAATATGCATCGATCCGCTCCCCCATCGGCGGAGTGGTGCTGAGCCGTGAGTTGGAGGTCGGCGATGCCGTCTCCTCGATCCTCCAGCTGGGATCGAACGCAACCCTGATCATGACGCTCGGCGACGTTCAGGAACTCTACGTAAAGGGCAAGGTTGACGAGACAGACATTGGGCTGGTGAAGGTGGGCCAACCGGTGCGCGTGACCGTGGATGCGTACAAGAACCGGACATTTCAGGGAAGTGTCTTCCGGATAGCGCCCATGGGAGTAGAGAAAGACAACGTGACGCGGTTCGAGGTTCGCGTGTCGATAGCCAACGATCTCGACCTTCTGAGAGTGAACATGAGCGCGAATGCCGAAATTATCCTCGAGGAACACCACAACGTGCTCGTCATTCCGGAGAGCTCGCTGATTTATAACGAGAAGAAAGAGACTTCCGTCGAACTGCCGGATCCGTCCACAAAGACGGGCAGGCGGCAGGTTGCGGTGAAGACCGGTCTGAGCAACGGAGCACGAGCGGAGCTGCTTTCGGGGCTGAAACTGGGCCAACAGGTCATACTCCAGTAGGAGATTTACGATTGACGATTAACGATTGATGATTTCCACTGCAGCCACTCAATCGACAATCGCGAGAGCGCTGATGCTCAGCTCAGGAATCAAGACCAACGGATTCGGAAAATGGACCTTTTAAGACAAACATGGATGAATCTGAAGGCGAACAAGACCCGGTCGTTCCTGACGATGTTCGGGATCGGGTGGGGCCTCATCTGCCTGATCCTCATGACCGCGATGGGTGAAGGGATGTGGGTCGCCCAGAGAGAAAAGGCGCGGAACCTCGGGCAAAACATCATGATTGTCTGGGGCGGCACGACGAGCAAGGGGATCGAGGGGATCCGCGCCGGGAAGAGCATCCGCCTCACCTTTGCCGATTATCTCAAGATCAAGGACCAGGCCACCTACCTGCAACGATCGAGCCCGGAGATACAGCGCTACCTTCCCGCCCGCTCCAGTATCAACAACGGCACTTTCGGGGTGCACGGCGTCTATCCCGATTACATGCAGATGCGGACAATCGAGGTGAGGCCTGGTGGCCGGCAGATCAATGAGGGGGATAACGCAAACGCGCTGCGCGTGTGTATCCTGGGAGACGAGGTCAAGGATCAGCTCTTCAACAAGGAGAACCCGATAGGGCAAACCATCATGATCGGGGAGCTGCCCTACCTTGTGATTGGGGATCTGGCCCACAAGGACCAGAACTCCAACTACAGCGGCCCAGACAGCAAAATGATCTTCGTGCCCTTTCATACTATCGTTCGCGATTATCCTCTGCCCCAGGCCGCTGACGGCAGGTATCAGATCTCCAACTTGATCCTGCAGCCG
>DASQID010000729.1:0-4411 GCA_035631775.1 Acidobacteriota bacterium | reverse complement strand
GCGCCCCGGAGGGGCGCCAGCCAATAGCCCCGGGCAAGCGAAGCGCAGCCCGGGGTTGGGATTGTCAAGAAAGATCAGAGCCCTGAAGGGGCGGCAGATAACCCATAGAGTACAAAGGTCTTTCGCCCCTGCCGGGGCTCGATATTATGCAATATCCTATCCAGGGGTTGTGCCCCCGGCTACTTGCTTGGGCCCCTCCGGCCTCCGGGGCCCGACCTGACGGGCGATTCATCGAGTTTCGCGACAGAAACTAGTCTAGAAAAGATACCCGATCGCCAGATTTACATGATCGTTCGAAGTGCGCCCATCAGGGTAGGTGGACCACAGATGCCGGTATTCAAGGGAGATCAGGAAATTCGACCGGAGTCGGTAAATAGAGTTGATCGATGCCGTCTGGTTCTTCAGGCGCGTGGTACGGTCGAACAGGCCGGCAAAAATATCGCGATTGCGCGGGTCGTCGATTCCGAACGCCAGATTGAATTCAAGCTGAGGCAGTGCCCGCGCGCGCAACTGGGTCCAACCACCGAAGGAGTGGACGCCGCGAACCGCGGTCTTTGGATCATCCAGCGGGCCGGTAAAAGAGAAGGCGCTGGAATGATCTTCGCCGCTCTGTGCTCCCAAGCCGATGCTCTGTCCAAAGTAAGCCTCGCCACTCAATTCCAGACGATTGGTCAAGGGGAGTTGCCAGTCGCCGGTCGCCGCGTATGAATCGACCTCCCGCAGGGAGTCAAAGCGCTGCGGTGCGAAGTAACCACCGATGCCAAATTCCAGCCGCCGCTCTGCGTCCAAACGCCGGGCAAAAGCGACCCGGGACTCGTAGCCGGGCCTTCCTTCGAGCGCTCTGCCGTTGACTGTGTCACCGAACGGCATCATCAAGCCCCCCTGGATAACAACGCTGTCTTCCTCATTTATCGTCGCCCGCCGTTCAAGGACCAATTGCGGACGCCACTGCCAAAGATTGCCGGATTCGCCCAACGCCGGGTAATAAACGGCCGCGAGGGAGGTCGGATTGAGTGGTGAAATCATGGGCGCCATCAAGCCGATCGCAAGGGATGTGAGCGATCCGTCCAGACGAGCCGAGGCCGTGCGCATTCGCAGCTCGCCGAGCACGTTGCTGCCATAACTTTCGGCGGCACCGCCGAAAAAATCGAAGTCGATGTCGGCACTCAACCTGGCCGTGCCGAGCTTTGGCCCGGTCATCGAAAACCCGAATTCTGTCTGGCGCAGGGTGGCTCCGAGATTGTGGCCTCTATCGTCCGCCGGGGCAGTCCTCGGCGGTGCGGCTGTCGGCACCGCCGCCCCCGGGCCACCGGAAGTATTGAAGTAGGTGTTGTCCAGGATCGTGCCGAACAGTCGCAACTTAAGACGGGAGTCGCTCTCCACTTTGGTTTGTGCATGTTCCTTGATCTGTGCCGTGTTCAGCTCAACCTGATCTTCAACTCGCGTCAGGCGTTCTGCCAGACCTGCACCAGCTTCTCCCGAATTCGACTTCTGGCCGGATTCATCGTTGCTCGGCCGTGCTGGTCCTGTTGTGGCCGGCTCGCCCGTTGCAGTCAGTTGCGCGGCAGGCTGGTTTGAACGAAGGAGGCGCAATTCTTCGCGAAGCTGGATCAACTCCTGGTGCGTCTGTTCAAGCAACCGCTGCAGGCTCTCGTTCTGTTCGCGGGCACGCTTCAACTCGGCCTGCGACTGTTCCGCCAGATCCTGCGTTCTGCGCACCAATTCCACCAACTCCTGTCTCGGGTCGGGCGACTGAGTGAGCTTGGGTTCTTCCTGACTCGCACCGGCGGCGGTAGCCGCCAATATGCACAACAGGGTGATCAGAAACGTGCCATTGCGTGGATGCATAGTTCACCTCTACTGAACGATCTTCACCTGGAGGGTCAACTATTCTTCCCTGTCCATTGAAGACGACTGTCAGCCTCCCTCTGCACAACCGAAACGAATCTTAGGGTCTATCAATGAATAATGTTTGCACTTTGGCGTGGCCGCCCGCGCCGCGCCGGCGGGCCTGGGGGCCGGCAGCATAGTGTAAACGTCATGTCGTTGACAGATCCTTACCATTCTCGAGCATGGCGTCATCGCGCGAGGGGGCGTCGCGTGAAGGTTCAAGTTCCACCCGGCCGGGGTCCCCCGCGAGAACCGTTGAGGAGGTCGTCCACGAGCCTTACTAGTTGAGAAACGGGAACCAGCTTGCTCAGGCAACGGTCGGCGGGCAGGTCGGCCAGACTGCTGGATCCGACCGGATCGACGAAGGCAGATAGGATCACAAAAGGGATGTGGGCAAGCGTGGAATTGCGCCGGGCATATTTGCACAATGCTCGTCCATCAACCCCGTTCATTTCCAGGTCTGAAATGATGATGTCAGGCTGCTCGGTACTCAGCAATTCGAGGGCCTCATGGCCTCCCGCAACCTGGCGGACAAGGTAACCGTGAAGCTCCAATGCCAGGGCAAGGACTGCCCTGAAATCAGGATCATCTTCCACCAGAAGCACCTTGGTTGCCATTTCAGGTCTCTGATACAAGCGGGAGTTCAACACAAAACTCAGCCGGCTGACCATCGGAGGAAACCAGCGTGAGCGAACCGCCGTGCGCTTCGGCGATTCTGCGGGCGATTGCCAGCCCAAGCCCTGTTCCGCCCTGTTTCCCCTGGCTCACGAACGGCTCAAACAACCGGTCCCGGAGCTGCGCCGGGATGCCTGGGCCCGTGTCGGCGACACTGATCCGCACTTGGTTTCCGACTTCGGAGGAGCGGATCCTGATGGTGCCCCCTTGCGGCATGGCCTGAACGGAGTTGGCCACGAGGTTTTCGAAGATTCGCCGAACTCGGTCATAATCAGCCAGAACGAACAGGTTTGGAGGAATGTTGACTTCCACCCCCACTCCGGGAGCGACATCGGACGTCACAGATTCCTGAACTACTGTCTTGACAACCGCGGCCAGCTGTCGGCGTTCGAGATTGAGTTCATAGTTGCCGTTGGAATATTCGAGTATCTCTCTCAGCATTGCACCCATGCGCAGGGAAGCGCGCAGCTGGCTCTCCGCCAGCACTTGACGCTGCCCAGGTGAGAGTTCGGTCCGGGAAAACAGCTCGGCGGCGTTCGAGATGGCGGCAAGCGGACCGCGCAGGTCGTGAATGATGCCGCTTGCCATCTGGCCGACCGTAGCCAGCCGTTCACTGCGCAGCAGGACCGCCTGGCCCTGCCTTATCGATTGCCGCATTTGCTCAAAGGCGGAGGCGAGTTGCCCGACCTCGCCGTTCGGCGATAAGTCGATCTGATACTCATAATTGCCGCGCCCGAGTTCGATTGCACCAGCTGCCAGCGATTCAAGAGGCTGAGTAACGCGGCGGGCCACAAAGTAGCTGACCATGAGGACGAGGATCAGGCTGATCGTGCCAATGAGAACAAGCCTGTTGGAGACGGCATGAAGGAGTTTACCGGCACTGCCGAGCGAGTGCAGCACCACGACATATCCCACCTGACGGCCGTCGAGACCTGCCAGCATGCGTGCAAAGGCGAACTGGCTTTCGCCGTGGATCATTAACTCGGCCGGCTGATCCGGCTCCCGCCGGCCGATCTCGCGTACGGCAACAGTCCTGGCTGCATCCGCTTCCGCCTCCGGCTCGAGCGACGAAGCGTAAAGCCGGTCTCCGGCAAAGAAGAGTACGTCGCTGTGCGCCCTCTGCTTCAGCTCGATCGCCATCTTGCGATTCAGTTCAGAACCTGCGACCAGAACGGCCAGGGTGTTGTTGAAGTCGGCGCTTTCCGAATGCAGCGTGACCGGGATCAGAGCCAGATGAAACAGGCGGCCACCCAGGATCATGAAGGACTCAGCAGCCTTCTGATCGGTCGCGACTGCCCGCGCGGCAGGGAGTTCCTTCAACCCCGGCAGATCCGAGTCGGGGCCTTCGGCAAAAGTGATGCTGCCGCCGCCATCGCTGATCAAGATCATGTCGACGTTTTCGGTAAGCTCATGTCCGAATTCCAACAGCATCTGGTGGATTGTCTCTCGATCCCGCGCCGCCCGCGAGTCACCAAAGATCGCCTTCACGATCGGTGATCCTGCCATTGCCATTCCCAGCGTGGAAAGTCGCCCAGCCTGCTCCCGCCAGACCGCGTCGTACAGCGGAAGCGATGTTTTCATCTCCTGCTGCACCTCCAGACGAGCTCCCGCCACAGCCTGGCTGTTGATCACCCATGCGGAGGCAAACAAAATGACGATTGAAAGCACGGAAAAACTCATGAAGAGTTTGTCTCTGAGTTTCAGCGGCTGTTTCTTGCCGATTTGTGTCTCAGCCATATCCAAAGTGGTCCTGGTCCTCGCGCGCCGCAGTTTCGGGGGACACCAGTCACGGCCGCCGATAAGGCGACAGGTCGCGCTCGCTGCTGTAATCCTCGCCGTTCTTGTC
>DASQID010000728.1:0-2723 GCA_035631775.1 Acidobacteriota bacterium | reverse complement strand
TTGCCTGCCCGGTCCGCCAGTATGCAATCGCCAACTGGTCCTGGATTCGGGTCGATTGGTCGGGAGTACGATCCGCAGGGGCAAGCTTGAGCGCCTCTTCGAGCACCCCTACTACCTCGTTGCGCCGTCCAATCCTGTCGTAACCCTGCGCGAGCATGAGCAAAGCATCTGTCTGCTGGCCCAGGTTCCTTGCGCGCTTGGCCTGCTCGATCGCAATCCGGACAATCTCAATCCCGCGCCCAAATTCTCCCCGCTCGAAGCTCTTCTCGGCATCGGCGAGAACCTGATCCGGGCTCCTGCGGGCGGCTGCATCGGCCTCCACAGTGGCAATGAAAGCAACCCGGCAAATGAGGAAAAGGCACATCAGCCTGGGAAGCATCGTGTTGCATCGGGAGCCGCTGAAGGGACGTCGACTGGTCATAGCACCTCTTTCTGCCGGAGGCGCAGCGAGACTTCGTTCGATATTGTGTTGCCGGCCGGGGCTTACGGGTATACGAGGTGGGCCTTTAGGCATCTAGAACCGGCTACAACTTCTGCGTGACATCAGAGAAGTGGCATTACGTTGAATTTGCGCGAACAACTCCTGGATCCTGAAAGGATCCGGACGGCCCATCTTAGCATTGTGAAAGAGACATGCAACAAAACAAATCCTGCAGGTTGGAATCCTCGCACATGTGAGCCTTGGAGTGCCTTCTTGGGATCCCACTCAAGGTAAAACGAGAAACAGTCTGTCCTCCGCTGGACGAACCTTGGCCTCGATGACCTGGCCGGCGACGTCAAGAATTCTCGGGATTGAACTTCCTCCGTTGCGCTCGATTACGAGCGTCTGGCCGGAGGGCAGGTCCTTTCTTGCCAGATTCAACATTATTGTTGGATTCCCGTCGTTTCCCATGCGCACTTCCGGATGCAATCGGGATCGGTCTCGCCAGAAGTGAGCGACACTTCCGACATCGCCAACCCAGATGTCCTTTCCGAGACATGCCCCGATCAACCGGCGTTCCGTATCCAGCTTATAGGTTGCATCCGTGGGATGGATCAGGAGGCATGAAACGGCGTTATTCTCGCGATTGGCCTCGATGACATCCATCCACACTTTCACAGCCTCATCCAGGGTGGAGGACGTGAGAAAATCGCGAGTTTTCAATTCACCTTTGGAATCATCCATCGTCACGGGCACGACAACAATCTGGCTTCGTTCGCTGCCCAGAGCCCTCTGGCGGAACCCAAAGTGGGGAAAGTTGGTCAGCACCCACTGTGCCGACACGCTGGAATCATATGTGTAGCCCGATTCCTCCAACGCTCGCAACAGTTCGTTCGGGTAACGGAGGTATCCGGAACGAAATCCGACTGTTCCCCGGTGCAGGTCCCTGTCCAGCAGTTGCTTGCTTACTCTGACTTCGCCAAACACGGTGGGGTGAAGAGCATCATAGCTTTGGAAGTCAATTTTCGGAGATCCCAAAGGAAACTCCTCGAATTTCCACGCATGACTGACCGAGTGCGAGCCGATCTCGAAACCCATCGCACTCACCTGTCTGATGAAATCCATGCGCTCAGGCGTGTAATAGCCGATGTCGGCCTCATCCTTGAAATATTTCGTGGCTATAAAGAAGGTGCTGCGCACACCGAGACCGGATTCCATCCTGGCAAATGCGACGGAATTGTGAAATGCCTCCTGCGCATCGACGTCGTGAGAGAGACACAGGGCAGTCTGCTTTGCGCCGGGCACGGTATGAACCAGAAGGAAGGGATGAATCATCCCTTCATAAAGTCCACGCAGGAACAGGCGGAAGACATCCCCGGAAGGTTCGAACCAGTTGATGAAGCGGCGAGCAGCCTCGAAGCTTCGTGCCAGTTGAGGAATCAGCGTCGTTTCCTTGAAACCCAATCCAAGGGCATATGCCAATCCGCGTCCGTAACTGTTTCTCGTGAGAGCCGCAGATCCGTTTTCATACCGTGCCAGGACCTGAGTGCCGGAAGAGGGGAGATACTCCGTGGACCACACAGTTTCGGAATAAAGGCTGGAATCACCAAGGGAGATGACCTTTTCCTCCGGGCGATTCAGATAGCGCACAGATGGGTCATCGGTTGAGGTAAATCGGACTCGGAAATTCGTTCTGCTGGTCGTCGCCTTGGCGAGCCCAAACAAGGGAAAAAACTGACTGCCCTGAACCTGCGTCGCGAGAAGAACACCGCCCCGTTCGACGAAACCGTAAAGAACCTCACGCTGAGCCGGCGACAGCTGCGTATTCAGCATCAAACCGCCGATCAGCACGAGGCGGTGGCGCGCAGCTTCCTCCACGACCCTGGTCGCCCGATAGGGAATTCCCATCAGGTCAAGGCTGTCGCGCAGTGCGTACTGCTCCTGCAATGCATCCCGGCTAGAACCGACCTCGAGAAGGGCGACACCCCATTCCGTCCGCTGGGTGGCTATTGTGCCTCCCGGCGCGGAGAAAAGAGCAAGACCGACAAAGGCGATCACAAGTGCCTTTTTCATCGCCAGACCTGCGCTGCCTCGGGATTGCCGCAGAGAGCCTCGACCGCAAGAATCAGCCAGGCCGCGGAAGCCGCGCCGGGCGCGCTCCGCATATAAAACTTCACGTCTCTCGAGGCATAGGCTAGGCCGCTGTTTTCTGCCTGGAGAGGCTTCAATCCTTCAATCACTTCGATGGCGCGGTCTCGCCCGCCCAGGCGCATGTGCGCAAGCGCAAGGCCCAGAGTCCCTT